>DASRHX010000261.1:0-5834 GCA_035650295.1 Bryobacteraceae bacterium
GCTCGAATAGTCGATTGGGTCGTGGTGGCGCCGGACGGATTCGAGGATATCCGCCGGGAAGCTCCACTGCCGGGCGAGCCAGGCGCCGGCCTCGCAGTGATCGACATCGAACATGGCCTGCTCGGTGACGCGGATGTCGAATCCGTTTTCGCCGGAGACCAATAGGAGGTTCGCGTACTCTTTCGGGTAGTTCACCATGAGTCCCAGAAGACCGATATCGTGGAGCAGTCCCGCGGTGTAGGCACGGTCGCTTTCAAACGAGATGGCTTTGCCCAGGCGTTCGGAGAGCAGCGCTGTGGCGAGACTATGCCGCCAGCAGCGGCGCAGAGCGGCGATGCGCATCGCCGACTTCACGTAGGAGCCCAGCGCAACGGCCATGGCGAGGATGCGCACCTGGTCGAACCCCAGGAGCACGAGGCCATGCTGCAAGCTCGACACCTGCGTGCGCGCGCCATACATGGCCGAGTTGGCCCGGCGCAACAACTCCGCGCTCAAGGCGGTGTCCGAGCGCAGCAGCTCGATCAATTTCTTTACCTGAACATCTTCATCGCTCAGCAACTGCAGAAGCTTCACCGCAATCGAAGGGAACGGAGGCAGTTCACGTAGGGCCCAGTGCTGGGCCGGCTCCGGCTTCGTTCCTTGCCCGTGCATCGTCGACATGGCTCGATCCGGAGTTTGCGTCGGCATATATTACCCTCCCTGTTGCCTGCTTATCGGTACGGCGGGATAGAGTGTGAGGCCCAATGAGCGCCGGAGGACGGCTAAGATGAAACTCCGTGGATGCCTACACCCTGCTCTCCTCACACACTTTAGTGCTGGCCTCGGCCTCGCCCAGGCGGCGCGACCTGCTCGCCGCAGCCCGGATTCCTTGCGAGTTACGCCCGGCAAATGTGCCGGAAGTGCGTCATGAGGGAGAGAAGCCGGAGTCCTACGTGCGGCGCTTGGCCCATGACAAGGCGCATGCCGTGGAGGCGCGGGCGGGCGAGGTGATTTTAGCCGCCGACACGACGGTGGTGGTGGATAGCCACGTTCTGGAAAAGCCTTCGGACGCAGCCGACGCGGCGAGGATGCTCGAATTGCTCTCGGGCCGCGCGCACTTTGTGCTGACGGCGATTTGTCTGCGGGTGGGCGCACACACGCGCACGGCAGTCGAGACCACCACGGTCTTCGTTTCGCCGCTATCGGCGGACGACATCGCACGCTATGTGGAGTCGGGCGAACCGATGGATAAAGCAGGCGCCTACGGCATACAAGGAATGGCCTCGCGTTGGATTCATCGGGTTGATGGCTGCTATTTCAACGTAGTCGGGTTGCCAGTTTCGCTATTGTGGCGGGAACTGGAGGCCCTCGCCGCGGGGTTGTGAGAGCTCACGTTGGAGGAGCACGGTGTCCAGCCAGCGGTCGAACTTGCGGCCGACCGAGCGCAGCACACCGACCTCGCGAAAACCGAAGCGGGTGTGCAGGCGAATGGAAGCGGTGTTGGCGCTATCGCCCACAACAGCCACCATTTGCCGCTTGCCTGCCCGCTTGCAATCTTCAATGAGCCGGGCCAGGAGAACGCTGCCGACTCCCTGCCCCCGCATGGCTGGATCGAGATAGATTGAGTTCTCTACCGTGAAGCGGTATGCCGGGCGAGCGCGGTATGGCCCGGCGTACGCAAAGCCTAGAATTGCGCCGTCCCGCTCCGCAACGAGGTAGGGCAGGCCGGCATCAGCGATGATCATCCTGCGCCGCTCCATCTCGAATTCGTCGGGGGCTTCGAGTTCAAACGTCGCCGTGCTGTGGCGTACATAGTGGCCGTAGATGCGTGCGATGGCGTGATCGTCGCGATCTTCGGCGATTCGAAGGGATAGGCCGTGCGGCATGCTTAAGCATGATCGTAGCGTGAGGCGCGGAGGAGGCGCGCCCCGCGCACGGTTCAAGCTCGAATGGCAATCACCTCCAGGTATTCGGCGTCGACGTTCGTGGCGCCTTCTACGCCGCGGTTGTGGGCAGACCAAAGCTCGACCAGCTCGTTGCGCAGTTGCTCTTGCCCGTTCGGGTCGAGCGAGGCAAAGGCGCGTGTCATCGGACCGTAGTGGACACGGAAGAATTCCACCACTTCGGACGGAGGGAACGGATAGTCGAAGTGATAGAAGCGAGGTGTGCACTTCACCTCGGCGATTCCCTGACGGAGCCGTTCGCGGACGGTGGCTTCGTCGCCCCACAGCACGGGCGCGGGCATGCCGGAAGGGGCGATGTGTTTGGAGATCGCCTTGAACATTTGGCCGATGAACCCACCGGGCGTCCAGTTGGCCATGGCGATCATGCCGCCGGGGCGGCACACGCGAGTAAGCTCGGACGCAACGCGGTCAGGCCGCGGCGCAAACATCGCGCCGATCAGGCTGACCACGGCATCGAACTGGGCGTCCTGGTAAGGCAGCGCTTCGGCATCGCCCTCTTCGAAGACGATATCCAGTCCTTCGGAGACCGCGCGGGCACGCGCCTTGTCGAGCCAGTTGGTAGCAATATCGCAGCCGGTGACGCGTGCACCTGCCCTGGCTGCAATCAGCGAGAGCTGCCCCGCACCGCATCCGACATCGAGCAGGCGGGTTCCCGGCGCGATGCCGAGCCGACGGAAGAACCACTGGGCGTCCTTCTCCATATAGCGGGAGAAGACGTCGTAGTCTCCCGTCATCCAAGTCGCCTTGAGGCGAGTTTTGAGTTCGTCGATTTCCATCATCATGGGCATTACCTTGCTCCTTACGGCCGCGAGCCGTCGTTCTCCGCCCAGGCGATGAACTTTTGGGCTATGTTCTTGCCGAGAGTGACACCGGCCTGATTGTCCATGTCGAAGTGAATTCCCGCCCAGATGCGCGAGTCGCCTGCTTCCTTGCCCATGGCGCGGATCGCATCGGCGCGCTCGGGACAGAGATAGGCGAGGATCTCGGACCGCGCTGTGGAGAACGTCGAATGGTTGGACGGATACGACGGAAAGTTCGGCGCCTGGAACAAAGGAGTCAGAGAAGGATCCAACTGCGAGGGCCGGAGGTACCAGTAAGCGAACTTAGCGTCCTGACTGGCGATAAAAACGTCGAAACCGACGGCTCCCAGCAACGCATAGGCGCGGGCAGCTTTTGGCGGGTTCATTTCGTACTTGTCCTCCAGGACCCAGCGGTTCAATTGCGCAAACGCCCAAGGGAAAACGCCTTCGGGGGTCTGCCAATAGAGGGCGCGTGCGTTCGTGTTCAGGTTTGCCATCGTCAGCGCTCGGGGGAAGTTCTTCACGGCTGCCAGGTCGGCTTGTACTTCGGGCGAATTGCAGGGAAGCGGAGGTTGCGGGCGGAACTCGGAAGGCGAGTTGAGCAGCAAAGGCCTCCAGTTGGCCGCAGCGGCGTTGCCAGGATTGGCGCCGGTCCACATACAAGGACCGGTGGGAACCGTGCCCGACCAAACGGCATCGGAGCCATCGGCCTTGATCTTCGCAATGACTTGCTCGGCGACGCGTCGGCCGAGTTCCAACCCAGCGAGATAGTCGGAAGGATACTCGACGCCCGCGTAGAGACGGGATTTACCGGCCTCCTCGGCCATCATCTGGAAGTGATTTGCTTCGGCCGGAACCAAAAAGGCCATCACCGCCGCCGCGGCCGCGGCGGTAGCGGCATAGTCCGACGGGTAGGACGGATTGTTGGGGACTTGGACTCGCGGTTGAATGCCAGCATCGCCCATCGAGGGCCGCGAGCGGTTGTACGTGTACTTCGCGTTCCATACCGCGACGGTCGCGTCATAGATGGCCAGCGAAACGTAGGTATAGGCGTGGACCATGGAGCGGCCCACGGGCTGGCCTGCGCTCTGCCGCTTGGTGATGAGGTCCATCCAGCGATAAGACGGCGGGCCGGAATCCCAAAAACGAATCTGTTCGACGATGCGTGGATCGGACTCCGTGGACGCGGCGCGCAACCACTCGAATTCGGCTCGTGTGGCGGCGGCGTCGGGCGGCGCGGGCACGGCATGATCCTTGCCTGAGGCGATAACCCATGTTTTCCATTCACCTGCGTTTGCCGCGTCCTGCGCGAAGGCCGCGCCAGCCGTGACGGTAATTGCGATCAAAATCCGGTTCACCCGGCTTACAGTAAACATCTTTCTTTCTCCTCCGATGAATTAAGGCCAGACTTACTTTGGCCCGCTGGACTGATAGAAGTAGTAATCAGTGGTGTAAGGGACAAGCGCGAGCTTGCCATAGACCGATTCGTCGCAACCCTCCGACGGCGCGACGCCGCCCGATGTATTCACCCTCTGAATAAACGTTGTTTGGGAAAGCGCGGTCCCGCCCATGGGGCCTTGCTGGGTGCCGGTAGCTTCGACGAGCAGCCAGGGAATAGCGCCCGGTGCGACATACTTCGGGTCGGTCGACGAGGCGGTCGCCTTGCCCCAAACCGTGCTGGTGTCGTGCGAGCTTTGCCAGGTGGGGCGGGCCAGGCCAGCCTCCGATGGATTCGAGCTGAGGAAGTGAGTGGCGACCTGCCAGGTCCCTTCGCTATTGATCCAAGGGAACTTCACGACGAGGGTCGCTTGCGGCCCCTGGAAGGTCCATTTGGGGCCACTCGACGAGGGCAGGCAGACGTAGTTTTGGGTTCCGGCAGCATTCGCTTTCAAAAAGGCGACATTGCCGGCGGGGACTTGCAGGTTTGCGGGCGCCGAAGGAATTTTGACTTCGGTGAGCCCATTTTGCCCGCTGGCTACGCGTGGTAAGGAAGCAGACAAAACGACCAATGCCGCAATTGGGCAAAGGGATAAATACTTCATGTTGATCCTCTGTGTTCTCCGATGTTGTATGGCGGTGACGCCACACGAACGATTGTGCAGGCGATGGACGAATTCGACCATGCTCGGGCGTCGCCGATACTTGATTGGGAATCCAGCGCGGATCGATTGGTTAGCCTGAAAGCCGGGCGAGTTTGCAGAAAGGCCGGAGGTAGAGATGGACGCTTTTTCTGAAATCCTAAGCGGCGTGAAGCTAAATGGCGCGCTGTATTTTCATGCGGAGTTTTCAGCGCCCTGGGGAGCAATTTCGCCGGCATCGCACGTGTTGGCTCCGGTGCTGTCTCCTGGCGCCCCGAATCTGGTGATCTATCACTATGTGATGGAGGGCCGCGGGTTCGCGCACATCGATGGACAGCCGGTCGCGCTTGAGCCTGGGGACGTAGTCGTCGTTCCGCACGGCGACGAGCACGTGATGACGAGCGAAACGGTACCGGCGGAGACGCGGGAGTCGGCGGCAGTGGCGCGAAAGGTTCAGTCTCGCGAGTTGACGCCACTACGCGCTGGTGGCGGCGGTGACAAAACGCGATTCGTTTGTGGCTTCATGACGTGCGATCCGCAGCTGAGCCGCCCGATTCTCAGCGGGCTGCCGAAGATTTTCAAGGTGAATATCCGGGCCGACCGTTCCGGCCAGTGGCTGGAGAGTTCGATCCTGCACCTGGTGGAGGAAGCGGGCGCGGGCGGCGTTGGCAGCGAAGCGATGCTCGCCAAGCTGTCCGAGGCGCTGTTTGTCGACACGCTGCGCCGTTACGTGGCGGGCCTGCCGGAAGACCAGACCGGATGGCTGACTGGGGCGCGCGATCCGGTGGTGGGAAAGAGCCTGGGATTGATGCACCGGCGAGTGGATCATCCATGGACGATCGCGGACCTGGCGAAGGAGGTGGGCCTCTCGCGCTCGGCGCTGGTGGAACGGTTCACGCGCTATTTGTCCGAGCCGCCGATGACGTACCTGACGCGGTGGAGGCTGCAGTTGGCTGCACGGGCATTGATGAAGACGCCGAAGGGCGTGGCGGAGATTGCTTCGGAAGTGGGCT
>DASRHX010000262.1:0-20065 GCA_035650295.1 Bryobacteraceae bacterium
CCCGCGGCGGCGCCATTGCCGACATCATTCACGGTGTAGTCGTCGTTCTGCACGACGGCGCGTTTGTTGCCAAACTGGAAAACGCCGGGCGCGGCGGGGATGACGGAAACGTTGCCCATGGGGCTCGATACGCCGTTGACCTTCACGACCACGGGAACGTTGGCGCCTTCGAGCGCTTCGTAGGGGACTTGAGCGTTGATCTGTCCGGCGCTGACGAAGACGAGAGGAGCGTCCTTGCCACCGATCTTTACGGAAGTCCCGTTGAGTTCGGTGGGCAGCGGTACGGCACCAGCGCTATAGGTGCCGGTGGCGAGGTCGGTTCCAAAGATGCTGATGAGCGCGCCAGGAGCCACTTTCGGAGTAAAGCTGGCGGCATTGACGACGCCACCGGCGGAGATTGTGGGCGGCGCGGTGACTTCGACGGTGAATTGGCCAACGTAGTCGTAGATCTTGTCGCTGCGAACTTCGTGGGCGTGAACGCGGTCCTTCTTGAAGAGATTGGGATCGGAGAAGTTGAAGCCGGTGATTTTGACTTCTGTTTGACCGGACTTGTAGATCAGGGTCTTCGGGTTGTCCACCTGATGGCCGGCCAGGTTCTCGACCTTCGCACCGGGATTGACGTCGAAGGGAGGGAAGAACTGCGTGGAGGTGACGTTCAGCGGCGCGAACGCGGAGACTTGAGGCGCATTGGCTTTATCAAAGTAAAAGTTGATGGTGTAGTAGGTCCAGTCGTAAGAGTTCAGTTTTTCGGTATAGATCGTATATGTGTGCGTGCCGGCAGAAAGCGTCAGGTCGATATTTGCGTCGGCTGATTTAGGGCCGTTGAAGATTTCGCCGTCGATGTCCTCACCTTTCACGAGAAAGATGGTGGGTTGGCCGCCCTGTTGAGTCGTTTTGAAGCGATGGGCGCCCACTCCTTGGATCTTGCCATCCACATCCGTTGAGGTGATTTGCAGGGCAGTGAGTTTCACTGCCGCGAAGGAGGGCATCGTTGAGATAAAGACTAAGGCGAGAGCCGTATATGAGATTCGTTGGATGTTCATAGTTGTCCACTCGAACACGCGCGATGAAACGGCAAAGTGGGTCAGCGAATTGGACTCAGAATTAGTCCGTGGTGAATGGGCAGAAAGTCGAGGATGCGTTCGAGACGGAAGCCCGCGGGTTCGATCTCAGAGCGGAGATCCTCGAGAGACATTTTGTGGAGTTGGGAGACGGGGACGCCGCGGGCTTCCTTGGCGTATTCGATGATGACGAGGCGGCCGTTGGGCCGAAGGGCGCGATGGATTGCGGCGAGCATGGCGGGAGGGTCGGCGAACTCGTGGTAAGAGTTGGCGACGAAGATCAGATCGAAGGAAGCAGCAGGCAGGCGAGGATCGTGCTGGGTTCCCAGTACGAGTTCGACATTAGCGGTACCGCGACGCTTTAATTCGGCGGCGACTTGATCGAGCATTGCCTGCTGCACATCGACGGCGACGACCTTACCCGATGGCGCTACGCGGCGTGCGAGGCGCCAGGTGTGGTAGCCGAGGCCGGCGCCAATGTCAGCGACGGTCATGCCGTTGGTGAGGGCCAGAGCATCGAGCAAGGTTTCGGGACGCTCGTCGGCGTCGCGGTCGGCACGTGTGAGCCAGGCGAGGTTTTCGGAGACGCGCGCGATTTCGCGGGTGCGGGAGGCGCGCGGTGGAACGGCGCCACGGAGAGTGGCGAGGTAAGTGAGCAGGTTGTCGAGTTCGGTGGGCGAGAGCGTGGACGCGTAGGAGGGCATGAGTGAGCGTTCTTCACGATGCCATTCGCGAAGGTCAGACTTGAGGAACGAACGTGGCGCGCCGGAGCGGTCACGCAATTGGATGGAGAGATCGTCTTCGTTGAGCGCGATGCCTTCGATCCTTTCGCCACGCCGCGTGGTGAGAACGAGCGTGAAATACTCTGGGTAGATTTCGGAGTTGGGATCGGTGAGGGCGAGGCGCAGAGCGTGCGGCGTGCGCGTGACGGCAACCATGCCGAGGTCAGGCCCGAGGCCGCCGCCCTTTTGGTTGATCGAGTGGCAGGTGAGGCATTTTCCTTTGCCTTCGAAGATGGCCTGGCCTTCGCGCTCAGCGGGCAATAAAAGGAGCGCGGCGAAGAGAGCGAGCAGGACGACGCGCATCAGTCGAGACCGAACGTGATGAGCACGTCGCCGACAGGAAGCGAGACGAGTTGTTTTCCGTTGGCGAGGAAGCTGATGGGCGCGGAGTAGACGCGATCGTTGCCCATGAAGTGCCAGAGGCGCCGGCCGGTTCGAGCGTCGAGGGCGAACACCACGCCTTCGAGCGTGCCCCCGAAGACGAGACCACCCGCCGTGGCCATGACGCCTCCCCAAGGAGGCGAGACCACCTTGTGCTCCCATTTGGCGTCGCCAGTGAGGGGATCGATGGCGGAGACCTTGCCCCAGCTTTCTTCGGGAGCAAAGCGCGGGGTGCGGCGGCGCACGGTGGGACCGGCGCGATTGAAATCCCCTTCGTCGGCGGCGGTGGTTGGGTGGCGCACGGCGTTTTTAGTGAAGATGCGGCGTTCTTCGCGCGCGAAAACGTAGAGGAGTTTCGTGAGCGGGCTGTAGCTGGGCGACATCCAATTTGCGGCGCCGTCAACGCCGGGGAAAACCTTATCGTTGCCTTCCTCGGTCGGCTCGTTGCCGGGGATCACCTCGGGGCGGCCCTTGCTGTCGAAGCCCTTGACCCAGGTTTGGCGGACGAAGGCCTTTGCCTTGAGAAATTCGCCGGTGACGCGATCGAGGAGGTAATAGAAGCCATTGCGATTGGGCCAGGCCATGAGCTTACGCTGTTTGCCGGCGTAGACGTCATTGAAGAGCACGGGGATTTGCGTAGCGTCCCAGTCGTGGAGGTCGTGCGGCGTGAACTGGTAATACCATTTGAGCTTGCCGCTGTCGGCGTCGAGCGCGAGGACGGAGCAGGAGTAGAGGTTGTCGCCTTTGCGAAAGTCGCCGTTGTAATCGGGCCAGGGATTACTGGTGCCCCAGTAGACGAGGTTCAATTCAGGATCATAAGATCCGTTATTCCAGGTTGCGGCGCCGCCGGTTTTCCAGGAATCGCCTGCCCAGGTGCCGAAGTTGGGTTCACCGGGCTGGGGGATTGTATGGAAGCGCCAGATGTGCTTGCCGGTTTCCGCATCGTAGGCATCGAGAAAACCCGAGACGCCGCGTTCACCGCCGGCCATTCCGACGATTACCTTGTCTTTGACGACGAGAGGCGCACCGGAGGCGGCATAACCACCAGCGGCAGTGTAGTCGAACATTTTCGTCTTCCACAACTCGCGGCCGGACTTCGCATCGACGGCAACGACATGCATATCGAGAGTGTTCATGAACAGTTTGCCGCCGAGTATGGCGAGGCCGCGGTTGACCTTGCCGCAGCAATTGAACGTGCGCTCGGGGTTGCGGTGGCTGTAGGTCCAAAGGGTGCGGCCGGTAACGGCGTCGAGAGCATAGATATCGTTCTCCGGACGCGTGAGGTACATGATGCCGTCGACGACAAGCGGCGTGGTTTCGAACTTTTCCTCCGAACGGGCCTGGAAGAGCCACTTCACGCGCAGGCGGCCGACGTTGGCAGTGGTGATTTGATTGAGCGGGCTGAAGCGCCAACTGTCGTAGGTGGCGGAATAAGTGAGCCAGTTGCCGGGCTCACGCGCGGCATTGCGTATGCGCTCGTAGGTGACGGGCAGACCTTGCGCGCAGAGCGAGACGGCGGTGAGGAAGGTGAGGGCACGTTTCATGGTTTTCCGCGGAGGGTGCTGAGATAGGCAACGACGTCGTCCAGTTCTTTAGCGGTGAGCAGCGAGCCGTAGGCGGGCATGAGCGCGGGTTTGTCGCGGTGGATTTCCCGCAGGCCCGATTTCAGGAAGGAGCGCATGTTGTCCGAGGTGTCGCGGAGTTGAATGGAGATGTCGTCTTCATTGAGGCGAACTCCCTTGAATTGCCGGCCGGAGTTGGTGACCACGCGAATGCCGCGGAAGGGAATGGCGACATCGGCTTCCGGCTTGAGGAGGGAATTACGAAGATAGCCGGCACTGTAGCGGTTGCCGATGGAGGTGAGTTCAGGACCGAGGTTTCCGCCGCGAGCGTCGACGCTGTGGCACTGGAGACAGCGACCTTTGGTTTCGAAGACGCTTTTGCCGGCCGCGGAATCGCCGGGGAGTTTTTCGACGGCGGCGGGGGAGAACAGCATTCGGACGAAGGCGACCATGCGCCAGACATCATCATCGGTGGCCTGCACGGCGGGCATTTCAGTGCCTTTGATGCCGTTGCGGATGCTGAAGTAGATTTCCGCGTCGGAGCCGCCGCGGCGGAATTGGCCGGTTGTCAGATCGGGCCCGCGGCCTCCCTCGCCGCGAGCCCCATGACAATAAGAGCAATGTGTCTGAAATAGACGGCCTCCGATTTCCGCGTCCCGTTCGCTCGAGAACGGGTTTTGGGCGGCGGCCTGGAAGGCGAGTAGCAGCAGGGGCAAGCTTCGCAATGGCAACATAAGTGAATTCGCGACCGCAAGTCTCTCTACGATATACCGGCCGCAGGGGCGCTGGGTACACTTCGCGACTACCGGCGGGCAAGGGCCCATTGTTTCAAGTGAGATCGCTGGTGCGCCGGTCATTCGCTGACGAGACGAAGCAGGCATCGCGCCCGTTTGACAAGCATCGATGTCTAAGTAAGAATACTAGGTATGGCCCGACAGGAAGCCTTTCAAGGTTCTCTCCCGCTGCTTGTGCTGAAGATTCTTGCGCGCCGCGGTCCCCTGCATGGCTACGGCATTACCGTCCGCATTCAAGAGGTCTCCGAAGATGTGCTCCGCGTCGAAGAGGGTTCGCTCTATCCGGCACTCCACCGCATGGAGGAATCGGGCTGGATCAAGGCCAAGTGGCTCACCACCGAGAACAAGCACCGGGCCAGGGTGTACGAGATCACTGCCGACGGGCGCAGACGGTTAGATGCCGAAGAGAAGCGATGGCTGGCAGTCAACGCAGCGGTGGTGCGGGCCTTAAAGCACGCATAGGAGGATGTCCATGTCGTGGTTCTCGCGTTTTCTGAACGGTATCAGGCGGGACCGCCTGAATCGGGATCTCGAAGACGAGATCCAGTTCCACCTCGCGGCCAGGACCGAAGAACTCAGGCGCGCCGGCATGAGCCCGCAGCAAGCGAAAGAGCAAGCGGGCCGCCAGCTTGGTAACGCGCTTCGCCTTCGCGAATCGAGCACAGAAATCAAACTCTTTCCGCGGTTTGAATCGATCCTAGTGGACGTTGCCTTCGGTCTGCGGCTTTGTCGAAAAAACAAAATCGTGACAGCCGCGGCAGTGGTTTCTCTCTCGCTGGCGATCGGCGCCTGTACCGCTGCCTTTTCGCTGATTGATGCGCTGATCCTGCGGCCGTTGCCGGTGAACGATCCCGAGCGGCTCGTTTATGCCGTGTATCAATCGCCGGGAGACCCGGAGGATCGCGCGGCCTTCAATTACCCGCTGTTCGAACGCATGCGTGAAGCGAGCCGGTCTCAGGCGCAGCTCTTTGGCATGAGCTTTCAGTCGAGGCGAGATGCGGTTTTTGATGGCTCCGGTGGACAGCCCGAGAAGGTCTACGCGCAGTGGATTTCGGGAACCGCGTTCCCCATCCTCGGCGTAAAGCCTGCCTTGGGCCGGCTGTTGATCGAGTCCGATGATTTGAAACCGGGCCGGCATCCAGTGGCCGTGCTGAGCTATGACTTCTGGTCACGGCGATTCGGCAGGAACCCGGGCGTATTGGGCCGCTGGGTCACCATTCGAGACAAACAGCTACAGATTGTGGGAGTGGCCGAGAAGGGATTCACCGGTGTCGAACCCGGAATCCATACGGACCTCTGGGTGCCGAACATGATGTCGGATGAGACCTCACTGGCATCACCTGGCTGGAGCTGGTTTCGGATCTGGGGGCGTTTGCAGCCCGGCGTGACAGCGGACCGGGCACAGGCGGTCCTGCGAACGGTATTCACGAATTTTCGGCGCGAGCGAGCCTCCGGGCGGCGCGCCGATGAGCCGCGTGACAGTGTCGAGCGTTTCATTCACGCGCCATTCTATTTGCGATCGGCGGCGAATGGTCCGTCCGCGCTCCGGCAGAGCTTCGAACGCCCGATGTGGGTGCTCGGCATTATCGCAGTTCTGGTGTTGCTCATCGCCTGCTCAAATGTCGCAAGCCTGCTCATTGCCCGGGCGGCGGCGCGCGACCGCGAGATGGCCCTCCGGCTCTCGATCGGTGCGGGACGGGGCAGGTTGGTCCAGCAGATGTTGATTGAGAGCGCCCTTTTATCCATCGCGTCGTGCCTGCTCGGCGTGCTTCTCGCGAGCCAGGCGGGTCCGCTCATTACGGACATGCTGTCAACCTCCTATAGAACCGTCCGCCTCGATCTTCGGCTCGATTGGCGCGTACTCAGTTTTCTGACTGCCGCAGGCAGTCTGACGGCATTTCTGTTCGGCCTGGCGCCGGCGTTGCGCGCTTCGGTAGTATCGCCCAACGACGCACTGAAATCGGGAGGCGGAAAGCAGACGGCAAGGATTGGTCTTTTCCGGCCGTTGGTGGCCGCACAAACGGCGTTCAGCTTCCTCGTGTTGTTTGTCGCCGGGCTCTTTCTGGCCAGTTTCGCAAAGTTGGGTCGGACCGACCTCGGTTTCGATCGCAACAACCTGGTTGTCATCGAATTGGAAGCCAAAGACCTGCGGCAAGGCGGGCAAAACGCCTTCGCAGTGTGGCATCAGCTCCTGGACCGTTTGAAAGAGAGCCCTGGAGTTCAGTCTGCCAGTCTGTCCGGATGGGGCCTGTTTGGAGGCTCCGCCTCGACGCAGAACCTGCGAATACCTGGTCGACCCGTGGACGCCTACGAGCACCACTATCTGCCCATCTCTCCGCGCTTCCTCGAAACGATGCGCATTCGCCTGGCCGGAGGGACGGATTTTGAATGGCGTGACGGCCAGGAGAAGTCGCCATCGGTGGTCATTGTCAATGAGAGCTTTGCCCGTCGCAATTTCCCCGGTGAGTCTCCGCTCGGCAAGCGCTTCTTTCGTGTGGGGAGGGGAGGCACATTGATCGCTCAAGACATCGTAGGCATCGCCGGAGACGCGAAATACGACAGCGTTCGAGACGCAACCCCGCCGACCGTTTACGCGCTTCTGCAGCCGGAGAGCGGGGCTTCGCTCCAGGTACGGACACAGCTCGAACCGGCTGCGTTGGCAGCGCTTCTCCAGAAAGAACTGCCGCGTGTGCATCCGGCCTTCCGAATGACCGGCGTCACGCTTCAGTCCACTCTCGTCGACGATACTCTCGTGCGGGAACGTCTGCTGGCGCTGCTCTCAGGGTTCTTCTCGATTGTGGCGATCGTGCTGGTCGCCGTGGGACTCTATGGCGTCCTCAGCTACGGTGTCGTCCAGCGGACCCGTGAGATCGGGATCCGCGTGGCCCTCGGAGCGCAACCGCTGCGAGTCGTACGCCTAGTCCTTTCAGAAATCGGGCTGGTAACGCTGATTGGTCTGGTGCTCGGTCTCGGCGGTGGTGTCGCCGCGTCACAGTTCATTACCGCTCTTCTGTATGACGTGAAGCCATCGGACATCTGGAGCATCGCAGCACCTTTGGCATGCTTGCTCTTCGCTTGTTCGTTAGCGGCTCTGCTTCCGGCACTGCGCGCAGCGCGTGTCGACCCCACCACGGCCTTGCGGCATGAATGACGCACCCCCGCGGGGGATACTCGCGATCAACCGCATAGCGTTAAAGCATCCGCCTGGTTGTTTTTGTTGGGTATCCCGGAAAGTGACCGGCCACACAAGCTTGGCGGGCTGCCGTCGGGTTGCCGGCGAGCACGGGTGCTAGCATGGCTCGTATGTTCGACCAGATCAAGCAACTCCTCTCCAATTCCCTTCCCCGATTCAGCCGCCGCGACCTATTTGCGCGGGCAGGGTGGGCAACGGCTCCGGCACTTTTGGCGGGGAGCGCAACGGGCGCTCCGAACGCGGCGAAAGCGCTGGCGATCGGGCCAAAGATCTATGAGTCGATCGGGGTGACGCCGTTGATCAACTGCCGCGGCACGTTGACGGCGATCGGCGGATCGCTTGAGTTGGATGCGGTGCGGAATGCGAAGGAAGCGGCGGCGCTGCACTTTGTTCCGTTAGACGAATTGTTCGATGCAATAGGCGCGCGGCTGGCGGCGATTACAGGCGCGGAGTGGGGCACGGTGACGTCGGGGTGCGCGGCTGCGATGTCGCATGCGACGGCAGCGTGCGTGGCGGGAGCAAATCCGGATTTGCACGTGCGGATACCGAATCTCGCGGGGTTTCAAAAGGACGAGGTAATCATTCCGAAACGGTCACGCAATGTGTATGACGCGGCGATTCGCGCGGTGGGCGTGCGCATTGTCGAGATCGATACCGCGGATGACTTGAAGGCGGCGATCGGGCCGAAGACGGCGATGATCTATGTGTTTGCGCGCGACGGGATGGACCGCGATCCGCTGCCGTTTGAGACGCTGACGGCGATTGCCCAGGAACACAAGGTGCCGGTGCTAGTGGACGCAGCGGCGGAGATTCTGACGATTCCGAACGTGCATTTGCAGAAGGGTGCGACGCTCGTGGCTTATAGCGGCGGCAAGTGTATTCGGGGGCCGCAGTGCGCGGGCGTGCTGTTGGGGCGGAAGGACCTGGTGCAGGCGGCGTGGATTCACGGCGCGCCGCATCATGGCTATGGCCGGGCGATGAAGGTGGGCAAGGAAGAGGCGATCGGGATGCTGGCGGCGATCGAGGCGTGGGTGAAGCGCGACCATGCGGCCGAGTGGAAGACGTGGATGTCGTGGATGAGCCACATCGCGTCGAAGGTGCAGACGGTGGAGGGTGTGACGGCGTCGGTGCGCGAGCCGCGTGGGTTGTCGAATCGGACCCCGGGACTGACGATTCGATGGAACGCGGACAAGCTGAACATCACCGGCGCGGAGCTGACCGACATCCTCTATACGACTGAACCGCGGGTAGCGCTGGCGGGTGGAGGTGGCGGAAGGCAGCGGGACAGCGCGGGCGGCGGCGACACAGGGATTTCGCTGGCGGCATACATGATGGCGCCGGGCGAGGACAAGATTGTCGCGGACCGGATTCACTCGATTCTGTCGCAGAAGCGGGCGACAAAGCCGAAAGTGGCGCCGCAGCAACCGGCGACGAACCTCAACGGGCGATGGGACGTGACGATCGAGTTCACCGCCGGTGTGACACAACATGCGCTGCACCTGAAGCAGGAGGGCGCGCAGATCGTTGGCACGCATCAAGGGGATTTTGTTTCGCGCGACCTGTCCGGGCGGATCGAGGGCGACAAGGTGACCATGCGGAGCTCCTACACCGAGGAGCACGGCGACAATCTGGGGTTCACGTTCACGGGCCAGTACAGCAACGGGTCGCTTGCGGGCGATCTGGATATGGGCGAGTACCGGAAGGCAAAGTGGACGGCGAAGCCGCATCAGTTCGGCGCGCGCGGGTGAGCGATGCCCGGGACGCGGAAGCTGACGATCGCGTGTCCGCAATGCGGCTCGACGGACGTCTCGTATAGCTGTTCACCGGCGTGCTGCTTCAATCACGTTTGCGCGGACTGTTACACGACGTTTGAGCCGGTGACTCATGCAACCGGGGCGACACTGGCGGAAGTGAAGCCGCCCGAACCGTTGCCGGAGGCGGCCGATCCGACGGTGGCATGCGCCAAGTGCGAATCGACGGCAGTGTACATGGTGGGCGCGGAAGAGTTAGTGTGCGCGAAGTGCGGGGCAATGCTGACGCTGGAGCTGACGGAGGTCGCGCCCGGATGAGCATAAGCCTGAGTTCACTGCCGAGGCGGAATGGGAGTATGCAGCCCGCGCGGGAACGATGCCGTAGCAACGGCGTCGGGTAGTGCGATCTGCTAAGCTCAGATCTTCCAAGGTACGCCTCTTCGCGGGGGCGTTGAAAAGGGAACCCGGTGTGAATCCGGGACTGTCCCGCAGCGGTGATTGGGAACGAACGTCGCAGAACACACTGGCCTCGCCAAGAGGTTGGGAAGTGGCGATCAGTAGGTAGCCCATAAGTCCGAAGACCTGCCTGGGAACGGCCGCAAGGCTGAATCCACTTTGCTCTCGAAGGAGGGGCAGGGGACATGAATCCTCACAAAATCTTCCGTATCGTGGCAGGACTGTTGATAGTTGCCACCTCCGGACTCGGACAAGAGTCCAGACAAGAAACCATCCGCGGAACGGTTCGCGATCCACAGGGAAAGCTGGTCGATGGCGCAGAGCTTGCGCTGTATCGCGAGGGATCGGCGTCGCAACTCGCGAGGACGCGCTCCGTACAAGGTGCATTCACCTTTGAGGGCTCGACACCGGGGCGTTATTTGATCGAGGTGACAGCGGCGGGATTTCGCACCGCGTCGGTGACAGCGGGTGACGGACGCGCAGTGGAAGTAACGCTCGATATCGCAGGTGTGGATCAGCGCGTGTTCGTAACGGCGGAGGGGACGGCGCAAACGATCGACCAGGTTTCGAAGGCAGCGAGCATCATCAGCTCCGAAGAGATCGAACAGCGCGATGAGTATAGCTTGAGCGAAACTCTGCGCGATACGCCGGGATTGCTGGTACGCAACCTGGGTGGGCCGGGACAATCGACGACGGTACGCATGCGAGGCCTGCGCGCGGACGCGACGGCAGTGTTGATCGACGGCTTGCGGTTTCGGGATTCGGCGACGACGCAGGCCGACTCGAGCTCCTTTATTTCGGCGCTGAACGTGATCCAAGTGGATCGAGTGGAAGTGCTGCGCGGATCGGGCTCGTCGCTCTATGGCACGAACGCGGTGGGCGGTACGGTGAATGTGGTGAGCGATGCGGGCGGCGGTCCACTACACGGAGGAATACAGATGGAAGGCGGCAGTTTGGGCCTGCTGCGTGGACGCGCAACGATGGCGGGCGGACTGTGGCAGGACCGGCTGGCGTTCAGCGCCGGGCTGCTGCACTTGAACGTAATGAGCGGAGTGGATGGGGATGACCGTGCTCGAAGTTCGGGCGTGCAGAGTTTTGCACGGTACGCTCTGACGCCCAAGTTCTCGCTCATGGGACGGCTGCTGCTCTCCGACGATTTTGTACAGCCGAACTTGAGCCCGACGGCGACTGGCTTGCCCGCGGGTAACATTCCCGCGACAACGATCGTAGATGCGATTGCGCTGCCGCAGGATCAGCTGCGACGATCCGAGGCGGGGCTGCCGATCATTCCCGGCAACGCGACGTTCATTCCTAGCCGTAACGACCCCGACAATCGCAGAGCGTCGCGATTCTGGTCGGGCGCGTTGATTGCGCGGCACGCGTTCTCTCCGATCGCCGACTGGCAGGTGAGCTATCAACGCGTGCATACGGACCGTACGTTTCAGAACGGTCCGGCCGGCGCGGGGACGCAGCCGAGGGTTTCCAACATCAGCCGCTTCCGAGGCGATATCGAAACGGTAGACTCGCGGCTGAACTGGCGGCCGAAAGCCTGGTACAGCTTGAGTGGCGGATACGAGTTCGAGGACGAGGACTATTTCAACCTGGACAACAACAGGCTTCCAGCGCCGGGCACCGTTTCGACACGGACGATTACCGGCCAGAAGAGCCACGCGGCGTATTTCGCGAATCAAATTTCGACACTGAGCCAGCGGCTTCAGATTTCCATGTCGGGCCGCATGCAGGCTTTCCGATTGGGCGATCCGACGTTCGTATACGAGGGTGCGGCGGATCCCTATAGCGCTTTGGCGACGACTGCACCGCCACGGGCGTTAACGGGAGATGTTGCGCTATCGTACTTCGTGCCGGAGTCAGGGACGAAGCTGCGAACGCACGTGGGCAACTCGTATCGCGCACCTGGGCTGTACGAGCGCTACGGTTCGGGCTTCTTCTACAACGCGACGACGAACGCGGTTTCCTTCACTCCATATGGCGACCCGCGGCTCGCACCGGACCGATATAACTCGGTGGACGCCGGCGTGGAACAGTATCTGTTCCATGACCGGCTTCGATTAAGTGGAACGTGGTTCTACACGCGGATCGTTCAACTCACGCAGTTCGATTCCGCAGGCAATGCGATAAGGCCGGGATTCGATCCGTTTGGACGGACGTCGGGTTACTTCAACGGCGCGGGCGGCATCAGCAGAGGCATGGAGTTCACGGCAGAGGCGAGGCCGCTGCGGGGCACGTTCTTTCGCGGGTCGTATTCATACGTGAACGCGGATACCGATCAGGACAGCGCCGTGCGCGGGTTCTTTGGAGCGCTAAGCGTTCCGCCGCATACGGTGAACGCAATGCTGAACCAGCGGGTGAGCAGGCGGGGAAGCGTCACCGTGGATCTGTATCACTCGTCGGATTACTACAACTCGCTTTCAGCTGGCGGCAGGGCGCGCGCATACCACTATTCCGGCGCGACGAAGACCGATGTTGTTTTCGATTGGGAAATCCGCAGCGGTGAGAAACAGACGTGGAAGTGGTACGCGAAAGTGGACAATGTGTTGAACCAGCGATACTACGAGAACGGTTTTCGCGCGCCGAGGGCGACGCTGATTACCGGGCTACGGGCACAATTCCGCTAGGAGGATTCGATGTCGATTGCAACGATGCGAGGCGATGGCGGACAGACGGGGCTTTCGGGCGGCATACGCGTTTCCAAGGCGTCGCCGCGCGTGGAAGCATATGGGACGTTGGATGAGTTGATTTCGACGATGGGGTTTGCGAGGTCCATCTGTCCGGTTGAGGAACTGCGCGCAGAGACGAAACAAATTCAGAAGGAATTGTTCAAAGTGGCTTCGGCGATTTCGACGCCACCGGAGAGTAAGAAAGGCATTCCGGTGATTGAGGATGCGATGGTCGACGCGCTGACGGCGTACGTGCACCGGATCGAAGCGATTCCGGGAATGCTGGACGATTGGTCGCTGCCCGGCGAAGACCCGGGCTCCGCTGCGTTCGATGTCGCAAGAACGGTGTGCAGGCGGGCGGAGCGCCTGGTGGTGGGATTGATGGAGGGCGGTCTCGAATTGCAGCCGAACGTATTGAAGTATTTGAACCGTCTGTCCGATTTGCTGTGGCTGTACGGGCGGCAGATTGAACACGCCGCCGGTGTGACGGCGGTGCTGCGCGATGAGAAGACGCCGGGGCCGAGGTGGTCGCGGGCGTGGTAGGAAAGCCGTACAACCTGGAAACGCGCGACCGCTGGCTGGTGGCTGAGTTCGCCGAGCCGTGGACGGTTTTAAGTTGGGCCATCGTTAACGGCGGCTGGCAGCAGACGGTGAAGGTAGCCTGGTTGTTTTTGAAGCTGAACGAGCTTTCGTGCCGTGACGAACCGGAGTCGTGGATGCGGGCACAGATGCGCGCCGAACATTTGAGCGGCGCGGTTGGGTTCCTGACGACAAGGCGGGCGCACCGCTGGGTGGAAGCCGAGGCTGAAGACGGCGCGTGCCATGCATGGGCGATTGGCACGGTAGGCATGAGCAATGCGCGGCGTGCAGGGGATCCGTCGGATTCCCAAGTCAAGGTAGGCACGATCAACCAACTAGTCTGCTGTTCGTTGCCGTTAACCGCGGAGGCGGCGCTCGAAGTCCTGGCGCTGACAAGCGAGGCGAAGGCGCTGGCATCGGTTGAGAGCGGCGTGTGCAGCCGGAAATCGCAGCTTCCGTCCACAGGAACGGGAACGGATTATCTAGCAGTGGCGTGGCCGGGCGCCGGGTCGCGGCAGAAGTATGGAGGCAAGCACACAGGAATGGGCGCCGCAGCGGGGCGGGCCGCATACGAGTTGGTGAAGGAAGGGATTCGCATCTGGCAAGATGAGAACCCACAGGCCGGTTAGTCATGGCGCAGTCGCTCTTCATCGGCGGAACGGCCTCTCACGTGGGCAAGAGTTGGTTCACGGCGGCGTTCTGCCGTTTGCTTGCGAACCGAGGAGTACGCGTGGCTCCGTTCAAGGCGCAGAACATGTCGAACAATTCGTACCCGTGCATTGAAGGTGGGGAGATCGGACGTTCGCAGGCAATGCAGGCCGAGGCGTGCGGGCTACCGGCAATGGCGGATATGAATCCGGTGTTGTTGAAGCCGAACTCTTCGACGGGTTCCCAGGTCGTGGTGCGGGGCAAGGTGTGGAAGAGCGTGGAGGCGATCGACTACTACAGGCACACGGAGCACCTTTTTGAGATGGCGCTGGAGAGTCACCGGCGGCTGGCAAAACAGTTCGATTCGATCGTGTGCGAGGGCGCGGGGAGTGTGGCAGAGGTGAATTTGTTCGACCGCGACATCACGAATTTGCGGTTGGCGGAACGGGTGGGGGCTGGAGCGCTGCTCGTAGCCGACATCGAGCGCGGTGGAGTGTTCGCGTCGCTGGTGGGGACGCTGGAGTTGCTTCCGACGAAGCAGCGAGCACTGGTTCGTGCATTCGCGGTGAACCGGTTTCGCGGGGATAGGGCGTTGTTTGATCGGGGAGTGGAAATCCTCGAAGGGCGGCTCGGAGTTCCCTGTCTTGGCGTGTTTCCGTGGACGCGCGAAATTGTTTTAGACGAAGAAGACAGCCTCGGCATCGATGAAGCGGCGGAGGGGGATGGGTCCGTTGCCGTGGTGAGGTTGCCGCACATCTCGAATTTCACCGATTTTCACGCGATCGGTCCGGTGAGCTGGATCTCAAAACCGGGCGCCACGCAGTATCGCGTCGTGTTTCTACCGGGAACGAAGAACACGATTGAGGACTTGCGATGGTTACGCGAGCAGGGACTGGACGAGTGGCTGCGGCAGCAACACGGCGGAGGAGCGTTGATCGTGGGCATCTGCGGCGGGTACCAGATGCTGGGCGAACGCGTGGACGATCCGGATGAGATCGAATCGAGTGCGGGAGGCGTGAACGGACTGGGCTGGTTGCCCGTGCGTACCGTGCTTGAGTCGCCGAAGGTAACGCGCACGGTGGAAGCGCGGACGCCCACGGGGAAGCACTTTCGCGCGTACGAGATTCATATGGGGCGGACAGAGGTTGCAAGAGGCGCGGAGCCGTTTGCGATGTTGGGTGACGGGACGGCTGACGGCTGTCGAGGCGTGCGGGTGATTGGAACCTACCTGCATGGCGCGTTCGACGACACGGAGGTAGTGGAAGAGACGCTGGGCTTAACAGTGGGGCCATCAAACAAGGACACGATGTACGACCGGTTGTCGGAGTGGCTCGTGAGGTACTCGAAGCCACAAGTATTGGAGGCATTGCTCACATGATGGTGACGCCGGGGCAACTGTGCGGAGGGGTGGCGGCCGACCTTTTGCTGGGAGATCCGCGGTGGCTGCCGCATCCTGTTGCCGCGATTGGCAAGTGCGCTTCCTGGATGGAGCGTTTGTGGCGATGGACCGGCCTACCGGCGCGCATCGGCGGTGTTGGCGCGTGGTGTTGTGTAATCGCAGCGGCGTGTGGAGTAGTATGGGCGACTTTGGTTGTGTTACCTGCGCCGTACGTACAGATTTATTGGATCTTTTCGTTTCTCGCCGTGCGGAGCCTGGACGATCATGCGAGGGCGGTGGTGCGCGCACTTCGTGTTCACGACCTCGCGGCCGCGCGGGCATCGGTGGGGCTGATGGTCGGACGGGATACGGATCGGATGGATGAGCACGAGGTCGCAAGGGCGATGATCGAATCCGTGGCCGAGAATCTGAGCGATGGCGTGATCGCGCCGCTGTTCTGGCTTGTTGCCGGCGGACCAATCGGCATGGCCGCCTACAAGGCAGTAAATACGCTCGACAGCATGTTTGGCTACAAGAACGAGCGGTACAAAGAGTTTGGCTGGTGTTCCGCGCGTATGGACGATGTGGCAAACTTCATTCCGGCCCGGCTCACAGCGGGGTTGATCTGGCTGCTAGCGCTTTTGCTCCCAGGACTGCGGTTTCGCGATAGCGTGCGGGCGACGATGCAGGACGCGCACCGGCAGCCCAGTCCAAATTCCGGTTACCCGGAAGCGGCGGCGGCCGGCGCGCTTGGCGTGCAACTGGGAGGAACCTCCTATTACCGTGGCGTTCGTGCAGAGAAAGCACATCTGGGATTCGATGTGCATGCACCAAGCTCAGCAGTGTATGGTCCATTGCGCGTGTTGCTCTACGCAGCGCCTCTGCTGCTATGCGGACTTGCGGTGGGAGGAATGCAGTGCCTCTGACACACGGCGGGAACATTTTCTCAGAAGCGGCCGCGGCGGGGATCGAGTGGCAGCAGATGCTGGATTTCAGCGCGAGCATCAATCCGCTGGGTCCTTCTCCAGCGGCTCGAGAGGCGATGCTGGCGTCGATCGATCGCGTCGTGCATTATCCGGAACCGACAGCTGCGGGCTTGCGAGAACGTCTCGCGGAGCGCTGGGACGTGCCAGCAGAGAGAATCTTACTGGGCAGCGGCGCGACGGAGCTTTTGTTCGATTGGTGCCGTTGGGCCGGACCGGGGACGATCGCCGCGCCTGCTTTTGGTGAGTTTCACCGCGCGTGGCCAGGGGCGGCACGGTGCCGGATAGACGATCCCGGTACCTGGCCGCAGCAGGGTGCGTTGGTATTGACGCGGCCGGCAAATCCGACCGGTGTGCTCGTGAAGGCTGCGTTCGTCCGCGAGTTTGCACAGCGAAGGTCCGGCCGTGTGCTAGTGGATGAATCGTTTATCGATTTTTGCGATGCGGAGTCACTGACGTCTTCGGCCGAGGGTAATCTGTTCGTACTTCGCTCGCTGACAAAGTTCTGGGCGCTGCCCGGACTGCGAATTGGCGCGCTCGTGGGCGATGTGGATGAATTGGCGGGACGGCGTGGTCCATGGGCGGTCAATACAGTGGCCGAGGCCGCGGCGCTGGCGTCACTGGCCGATTGTGCGCATTTCGACAAGACACGCGAGTTCGTGCGGGCGGAGGGAGACTGGCTCGCGGCACGCTTGCGGGCGCTGCCAGGAGTGACTGTCACGGCGCCGAGCGCGAACTTTCTCTATTGCGAGACGGCACGTGCAAGCGAACTCGCGGCCTTCGCGCGAAGGCGGCATGTCTTGTTGCGCGACTGTTCCAATTGGCCGGGATTGCCACAGAGTGCGATACGAGTGGCGGTGCGGCCGAGGTGGGAGAGCAAGATCCTGATTCAGGTTTGCAAGGAGTTTCTATGCGTCTAGCGCTTCTCGCTCTTCTTTGGTTGATTCCGGCCGTGGCCGCTCCGCCGGCAAAGCGCGTCGTGTCCACGGCGCCGAGTTTCACCGAGATGATGTACGCGTTGGGCGCGGGCGAACGGGTGGTTGCTGTGTCGACCTACTGCCATTACCCTCCCGCAGTCGATAAGCTTCCGCGAGTAGGCAGCTACTTGCAGCCAAACGTCGAGGCGATTGCGCGGCTGAATCCCGATATGGTGCTTGTACACGCCGAGCAGAGGGAGACGCTGGCGCAGTTGGCGGGATTGAAGATTCCCACGCTCGCCTTGCGCAACACGACCCTAGAAGAGACGCTGCGATCGCCGACGCAGATTGGGAATGCGATTGGCATGGCGAATCAAGGCGCCGAGTTGGAGCGGCGATTGCGGGCGCAGCTTGCGGCGATTGAGAAGAAAAACTCCGGCAAACCGGCGCGGACGCTCCTGTTCATTATTGGGCGCACGCCGGGGCGGCTTGATGGAATGGTCGCCGTGGGAAGCGGCTCGTTTCTGAACGACGTAATTCGGATCGCGGGCGGACGCAATGTGTTATTCGATTCGAAGGTGGCCTATCCGCGAATTTCGCTGGAGTCGATCATGCGGCTCGACCCCGATGTGATCGTCGATATGGGTGATATGGCCGAGACCGTTGGCGTGACGGAGCAACATAAGCGCTCCGTGGTGCAGCTGTGGCAGGGCCAAAAGGCAGTGCGGGCCGTTGGGCAGGACAAGGTGTTTGCGGTCGCCGCCGACATTTTCGTTGTGCCCGGCCCGCGTGTGACCGAGGCGGCCGAAGCCTTCGCCTCAATGATGCATGCAGGGTCCGCGCGATGAGCTTACTGAAGCTCGCGAACGTGAGCTACGATTTTCCCGGCGCGCCGGGAGTTTTAGACGGCATCACGGCGGACGCGGCAGGGCCGCAGTTGATCGCAGTGACTGGTCCCAATGGCGCGGGCAAATCGACACTGCTCGATCTGATCGCCGGGCTGAAAACACCAGCGACAGGAGAGTGCCTTGTCGAAGGCCACGACGCGCGCCGCATGCGCCGCGACAAGTTTTGCCAGATGGTGGCGCACGTGCCACAGCAGGTGCCGGCGAACATTCCATACACGGTTGAGGAGGTGGTACTGACCGGCCGCATTCCGTATGGTCGCGGTCTTTATGAGAACGACGAAGATCACGAGGCGATGGAGCGGGCGATGGCGCGAATGCGGCTGGAGCCGTTTCGCACGCGGCTTTTTCACTCGTTGAGCGGCGGTGAACGGCAGCGGGTGCTGTTGGCGGCGGCGTTGTGCCAGCAGGCTCGCGTGCTCTTGTTAGATGAACCGAGCGCGCATCTCGACCCGGCGAATCAGGCGCAATTATGGGAACTCTTGCGCGAGTTGCGGGACCTGGGTCACCTGGTATTGGTGGTGACTCACCATCTGGCATTGGCGGCGCAGAATACCGATCGCGTGTGGCTACTTCATCGGGGCAGGCTCGTAGCGGATGCCCCACCGGCACAGGCCTTTCACCCAGATCGATTGGAAGCGGTATTCAACGTGGCGTTTCACCGGCACGTGACAGAGGAAGGTAGGGTGTTCCTCACCTATGGCCTCTGATCTCCGCCGCCGCGCGCAAATGGTGTTCGTGGTTTCGCTCCTGGTCGCAGTAGGCGTAGCGGTTGCGTGTCCCTTCGTCGGTGGGTCCGGCATGGACTATGGCAAGCTCTGGGCAAAGGAGGCGCCCGATTGGGGAATCTTCGTCAACTTGCGAGTTCCCAGAATGCTTTTGGCATTGCTTACGGGTGCGGCCCTTTCCGGGGCGGGCGCCCTGTTTCAGGCGCTGCTGCGCGATGCGCTGGCGACGCCATCGAGTCTGGGCGTTTCGGCAGCGGCGGCGCTGGGCGCGGTGGCGGTGATCGCTTTCTATCCGGGAGAGACGATGTGGTTTCCGCTGGTTTGGTTGGCGGCGCTCGCGGGGGCGGGCGGCGTGATTGTTTTGGTTGCGGCGATGAGCCGCTCAGACAGAAGGTTTTCCGCATTCACGCTACTGCTGACCGGTATCGCCGTGAATGGGATATGCACCGCGGTGGTATTGTTGCTGCACAGTTTGGCTGGAATCACGAAGAGCTTTCAGATCACGCACTGGTTGATGGGCGGCATCGATTCGATCGAATATTCGGTACTTGGCCTGCTGGCGTTGGCGATCATACCGATTTGCATTTGGATGCTGCGGCTGGCACGCGTTCTGAACGTAGTTTCGTATGGAGAAACTTGGGCAGAGGGGCGTGGAGTGGATTGCCGCCAAGTGACGTGGCGAGGATTTGTGGCGGGTACGGTGCTAGTGGGCACGACGACGGCGGTCACGGGGCCGATTGCGTTTGTGGGATTGATCGTGCCGCATTTATTGCGGCGCGTGGTGGGACCCGATTACCGGCTGCTGCTGCCGGCGTCCATTTTTGGCGGAGGCGCATTTTTGGTTGTGTGCGACACAATTTCGCGGAGCGTGCTGGCGCCGGTGGAGATTCCGGTGGGCGTGACGACGGCACTGCTAGGAGGGCCCTTCTTTGTCTGGCTACTTTGGTCGCGGTGAAGCAATCGGCCATGCGGGAGAACTGCTGCAGGGCGCGGTTCGCATAAACGGACACATTAGCCCTTTTCTTGTGACTCTACCGATGCCAGGGTTTCGGAGCGAGGCGAAGGCTTGCGCGTCGCGGCACTGGAGCGTGAGTCCGCACTGGAAGCGGAAGGCGTTGCGCGCGGCACAGGCAGCGTGCGGGCGCTGGGGAGTGCGCGAGACGATGGCGATCGAGATTGCGTCGGAGATTCCAGTGGGACGCGGGTGTGGATCGTCCACGGCGGATTGCGTGGCGGCGGTACGCGCGGTGGCGGCGTGGGCGGATGTGC
>DASRHX010000263.1:0-9282 GCA_035650295.1 Bryobacteraceae bacterium
CGACGTAGCCGTGACAAGCGTTGTCATGGATGCCGCGCGTCAGGCATTCCCGCGGGCGAGCTTGCATCTGGCCGGAAACGCAAAGAATGCCGAACTGTTCGCTGCTGAGGATCGTGTCCATCATCTGGCGGTGCCTTACGCGCGGACGGGCTCGCTGCATGACCGGCTGAAGGCTTCGGCATCACTTGCCTCCGTGATTCCAGCTGGCGCGGTCGTGCTCGATCCAGATAGCCGGCTTTCACAATTGGGGCTGGTATCAATTTGCGACGACGAGCGGTACTTTTTTTTTGAGAGCCGCGCCGCCGGTGAGCACACCGATTTCACCGTAGGCGAGCTGGCCGCTCAATGGTGTGAACAGTGTTTTGGCATTAAGGCGAGCGCCTGGATCGCTCCGAAGCACGGCCTCGGCGGCGAGCCACGAATTTGCGTGAGCCTCGGAACGGGCGAGAACCCGGACAAGGGGCTTGGCAGCGAGTTTGAAGCTGAGTTGGTATGGCGGTTGGCCGCTCGCGGGCAACCTTTGCTCATCGATAAAGGCATGGGAGCCGACGAAGGCCGGCGAGTCGAACGAGCCGTGGCGGCGAGTGGGGTGGCAGCCGGACAGATCCGGACATGGCTTGGATCATTTGCCCCCTTTGCGTTTGAGATCACGCGCGCGCCTTTATACGTCGGTTACGATTCGGCCGGACAACACGTGGCCGCGGCCGCGCAAACTCCGTTGCGGTGCATCTTTGCCGGCGCGCCGTCCACCCGATTCTTTGACCGCTGGAAGCCCTGGGGACGAACGGACAACCGTGTCGTGCGTGTACACCGAAAGTCCTCCTGGACGGCAGCGTTGGATGAACTTCGGTTAGCCCAGTAAGCCTGTCAATGTGAGGAAGGCGATCGCCGTCACAGCCACTCCCGATAGCCGCGCAATATTCGTGGCGAGAGCGGTGGGTTCCCGTGGTTCTTCCGGCTTTCCAAACGGAAATGCCCGCAAGGCGGGACCGATGGAGTGAATGATGCGCAAGAAGGCACGGGCATCGGTCACCATCAAAGCACCTATATAAAGGAGTGGGCTCGATGCAGCCACTCGTTGCACCAGGTCGTTCAGGGGTACTGCAGCCATATCGCTATTTTACTTATCTCCGCGCTTTTTGATCGCGATGTCCAATCGTTTAATTTTCTGATTCAGGGTCGAGAGTGGAATCCGCAGGCGCTCGGCCGCCTCTGTCTGACTGTAATGGCAGGCTTCCAACGCCTCAATAATCTTTCGGCGCTCGTAGTCGGCCACCACCTCGAACAGTGATGCGTCGGGAGGAAGCCCTCCCGATGCATCGCGCCGGATGCGCAGCCCGCCAGCCTCCAGAATGTGGTCAGGTAGGACATCGACCTGAACGCGCGTTGAGGATGACAAAACGACTGCACGTTCGATCGCATTCTCCAGTTCGCGAACGTTGCCCGGCCAGTTGTAGTCCATCAAGAGTTGCATCGCCTCTGCGTCGAATTCCAGCGCGCAGCGGCCATCGGTGCCGGTGAACTTGTCGTTCTCCCGGCCGTATTTGTCGAAGAAGTGCGCGACCAGGAGGGGAATGTCTTCCTTGCGGTCCCGCAGCGCAGGAATGTGGATGGGGATGACGTTGAGGCGGTAATACAAGTCCTCGCGGAACTTCCCCTCCTCGACCAATTTCTTAAGGTCAAGGTTGGCCGCTGCGATAAGGCGCACGTCCACCTTGATCACCTCCGACGAGCCAAGCGGCATAAACTGCCGCTCTTGAATCACGCGTAACAGCTTCACCTGTGTGTCCGGGGAAATCGTCGAAATCTCATCAAAGAAAATCGTGCCTCGGTTTGCCTCCTCAAAGTAGCCCTTTCTCGAAGCAACGGCCGAGGTGAAGGCGCCTTTGACATGCCCAAACAGCGTCGATTCGAGCAATTCCGGCGTGAGGGCGCCGGTGTTCACAGCTATAAACATCTGACCCGCGCGCGGTGAATGTGAATGGATAGCCTTGGCAATGAGTTCCTTGCCGGTGCCGGTTTCGCCGGTGATCATCACCGTAGAGCGGCTAGGCGCGACCTGTGAAACCAGGTCGAGCACTTTCATCATGCGCTCACTCTTACCGATGATGTTCTCAAATCCATAGCGCTGCTTGAGCGCCCGCTTAAGCTGTACGTTTTCCCGTTCGAGACGGTTGGCGCCAATCATCCTGCCAATTTCGAGCAAGAGTTTTTCGTTGTCCCACGGTTTGGAAAAGTAGTCCTGGGCTCCGGATCGGATTGCCCTCACGGCGACTTCGGTCGAACCGTAAGCCGTGATCATAAAGATCGGTGTGTCGCTATCGCGCTGGCGAATTTCTTCAAGTACCTCGATGCCGGAGCGATCGGGCATCATCAGATCCAGCAGAATGAGATCGTATGAGCCTCGCTCCAACTTGGCGAGACCGTCTCCGCCATTGACGGCGAGTTCCACCTCATAGCCCTCCAAGGTGAGCAGAACTTCGAGCGATTCACGGATGTCGGCTTCATCGTCGATGACGAGAATGCGCCCCTTGGCTTCGGAGACTGAGGGAGGTCCTTCGGATTGAGGATCAAGCATGGACAGCCGTGCGATCCTGACCGCGTGAGACGGGGCGCAGCAGCGGGAAAAGCAGTTCGAAGTGAGCGCCGTGGCCAGGCTCGCTTTGCGCGTCGATCGTGCCACCGTGCTCCCGCACGATGCCGTATGTCACTGACAGACCCAACCCTGTGCCCTTTTTTGCCCCCTTGGTGGTGAAGAAGGGATCGAAGATTTTCGAAAGATCGTCTGGGTGAATGCCGCGCCCTGAATCGGAGATGCGGATCTTTACGGCTTCTCGGTCCGATGAGCAGGAAATGCGAAGCATACCACCCGATTCCATCGCGTCACGCGCGTTCAGGAAGAGATTTAGAAACACCTGCTGCATTTTACCTGAATTGCCGCGAATAACCGTGTCCCCTTCAGCCGGCGTAAACTCCACTCTGACTTGCGACTTCTCCAACTGATGCTCGATGAGGTTGAGCGTGTCGCGAATTACACGATTCAAATCGACTTCTTCATACTCCGTCTTCGAGGTTCGGGAGAAGTTCAGCAACGAATTCACAATCTCGCTGGCACGAAACGTCTGTTTCGCAATCTTTTCCAGAAGCTTGGCCTTGGGATCGTCCCCGGTAATTTGTTTGGCCAACATCTGCGCGTACGTAGAGATTACGGCAAGCGGCGTATTCACTTCGTGCGCCACACCCGCCGCCAGCAGTCCGATCGAACTCAGCTTGTCGGCTTGCACGAGTTGCTGTTCGAGTTCAGCCCGCTCGGTGACGTTGTCGAAGATGATTAAGCGGCCGATCTGCTCGCCTTCCTTGGTCACCAACGGGGCAACGGCGATATTGACCAGGGCGGATTTGTGTGCCGTCCCATTGCCATTCGATTCAAAATGGGCGGCGCCGAGTTCGCTCTTGTAGATGTGGTGGATGCCGCTTTCGCCGCGCATGTGTTCAAGTGTTGCGGCCAAGCGTGCCGGAAGCAGGTCGTTCAATGCGCGCCCGACGGCATCGGCGCGGCGCACGCCGGTGAGGGCCTCCATCTGCGTGTTCCAGCTTTCGACGCGGCCCTCGAGGTCGGCAGCCACAATTCCGACGTTGATCGACTCGACAATATTCTCGCTGAACTCCTTCAAGCGCTCGTACTCGGCAACCTTTCGCTGCAGGGAGCGATAGAGCAAGGCGTTTTCGATGGCGATGCTGACGTAGCCAGCAATGGTGGTAAGTAGTTCGAGGTCCTCGCCGGAGAGGAAGTCACCCTCTTGCGTGCGGCCGGCGCCCAGATAGGCAACGGTTCGTCCACGCACACTACAAGGGAAGTAGTAGGTGAGGTCGAGGCGCGAAATTGTCTCGCGTACTGAATGGGGAAGGTGGCGCAGAACGACGTCGAGCTGATGATGGGTCCGTTCGAAGAAGAGCGGTCCGCTGGGGCGGTCGGTCAGGAAACTCAAGTCCAGTTCGCTGGAACTATTGCGGTGTTCATGCATCGGGCGGAAGTTCGTGGTGCCTTCGTCAGCCAGGAAGAACTCGACGTTCTGAATGTAGAGGGTGCTGCGCAATCGCTCGGTGACCGAATCGAGCATGACTGCGAGGTCTTTCTCCGAGCTCAACTCACGCACGAACTCGATCAACGTACGCCTGTAGTCGTAACGGTCGCGATAAAACCAGTAGCGGTCGAGTACATCCTGGATCCAGTTGCGAATCGGCTGGAAGATGAACGTCGCGATTAGAATCAGGAGCACCATTGCTTCGGGATTCAAGTCTTCGAAGGGAGCGATGGTTACGACAAGGCCGTAGAACACACCGATCACCGCAAGCGTGGCAAGCGTGTAGGCATAGCCCTGCTGGAAGATCAGGTCGACGTCCATCAGGCGGTAGCGCAGAATCGCATACGCCCATGAAGCCGGGACTAGCAGCAGCGTCAGGACGGCCATATTGAGGTAAGGTCCGGGAATGTAGCCGAGCGCGTAGGGAATTACGTTCAAGCAGGCGAAGGGGACGACGCCGAGCACGGCTCCGTTGCGAATCCACTTCATTTGTTGGCGCAGGATCGGGTCTCGCGCGCGGCGAAATTCGATGGCGGCTACTGCTGCTCCGGTCAAATAGGTTGCGGCAAGAAAGAGCATCCACAGCCGGTCCAATCCCCAACTCACCGCACCCAGGGGGGAAGCAGAACGCACTACGCCACTGGCAAATCCCAGGTAGGCGAGAAGGATAGCAACGGCGGGAACGTAAAGCAGAGCAGCCTTCCACCAACCGCGAAACCAGGGCCGGACGTCGGGGAATCGGAGGCAGAAATGTAAAAAGATGGTCGGTGCAAAAAGTCCGGCGCCCACATTGCCCCAGTAGACGACCTTGTCGAATCCGTTTAATTTGCCGGTGTAGTGGAACGTCGAAAGCACGAACGATGCCAGACAGAGGATGTAGAAGTGGGTCGCCCTTGGCGCCCTGCCCCGGCGAAAGTATACAAAGAGTCCGATGCCCAGGTAGGCAAGTCCAACGAAGTATTGGTAGTACAGCGAGGTTTCCGGTATGTGCTCGGTGATGATGACCTTGGCTTTGAGCTCAATGCCACCGCGGTCCACTACGTAGTCGGCCGACTTCCACACGCCGAGCCGCAGCAGAGCACGTGCGACATCGCTTGAGGTATGAATGGCCAAACCATTGATCTTGAGTAAGATATCATCTGGCTTCAGCCCCGCGCGCGCGGCTGCGCTATCGGGAACAATGTCCATCGCCCGTACTTGGGAGTTGCTTTGAGAATCCAGACGGTCGACCCAAGTCACACCATCGTCTGGCACAGGGAACTTACGATGCTGTTGGAAGTTGATGCCTGCGGCAATGAGAGCCGCGGCGGTAAGCACCACCAGCAACGCGCTGATCAGTTGTCCCTTAAGGTCCCGAACCACGAGTTAATTCTCCGAGCGCCTTATCCCGATCTATCGCGTCGGGCTTCGTCTAACTACACTACCGCCTTTGGGTTTGCGCAGCACGTCGACTACCAAACCCGATGCTGGATTTCTGTCCAGAAAAGGCACGCTAGATGAATGAGTTAAACCATACCGACAAGAATTCGGTTCCCGATTTACGAATTTGTCGAAGCGCTGATTTCGGAAAGTGGAAGTCGATAGAGGAAACCCCCGGTCGCCAAGCAATCGTCTAATGGCCAGACGCAGAGCGACAAGGGCCGGAACCAATGCTTGACGCTCTCAGGCTTGGGACCTAGAATAAACATAGCTCATCGTGTAGCTAGATGGTGGCGAACTCTATGCAGAGGAACAATTTGACCGGAATCTTGGGGATCTGGGCGGTTGGTGGAAAAACGGTGGCGACGGTCAGCATCGCCACGCTGGCTGCAGCATTACTGCTGGTGCCCGACGCCTACGCGCAGAAAAAAGGGCAACCCGATGGCAACCGCGAAACGGTAGCCAAACCCATGAGCGAGAAGGAGAGGCGGAAACGAGAGGAAAAACTCCGAAAAGAGTTGGAAGGCCCATTCCGCAAGTGGCTCAGCGAAGACGTCACCTACATCATCACCGACGAAGAGCGACAGGCTTTTAAACGTCTTGCAACTGACGAAGAGCGGGAGCAGTTCATTGAGCAGTTTTGGCTGCGCCGCGACCCGTCGCCCGATTCCGCCGAGAACGAGTTCAAAGAGGAACACTACCGCCGCATCGCATATGCGAACGAACGTTTCGCCAGCGGCATTCCCGGTTGGAAGACGGACCGCGGGCGGATCTATATCGCCTATGGCCCGGCCGACGAGGTGGAGTCGCATCCCTCTGGCGGTACGTATGAGCGCCCGATTGAAGAAGGCGGCGGCACGACCTCAACCTTCCCCTTTGAGAAGTGGCGGTATCGCTGGCTCGAAGGCATCGGTACCGACATCATGATTGAGTTCGTCGATCCGACCATGACCGGCGAGTATCGCATGACCATGGATCCATCAGAAAAGGACGCTCTGCTTTACGTTCCGAACGCCGGCCTTACCTTATATGAGCAGATGGGCATGTCAAGCAAGACGGACCGCTTCAGCCGCACTGATGGCACGCGGTTGGGCACGGGCACAATGCCGTTGCCGAACCGCATGAACCAGTTCGAACGTCTGCAACAGTTCGCTAACCTGCAGAAGCCGCCGAGCATCAAGTTCAAGGATCTGGAAGCTGCCGTCAGTTCGACGATCAAGTACAATCTGCTTCCGTTGAAGGTCCGCGCGGATTACATGCGCATGACTAATTCGACGATCCTCACCAACGTCACCGCGCAGTTGGAAAAGAAAGATCTCCAGTTCGGCGACAAGGAAGGCGTTTCGAAGGCGGTCGTCAATATCTATGGCCGCATCACCTCGATGTCGCGTCGCGTAGTGAACGTGTTTGAAGATGTAGTCACTGTCGAAGTGCCGACCGAACTTCTGCAAGAGGCCTCCAAGGGCTCTTCCGTTTATCAGAAATCCATTCCACTGCCGCCGGGAACCTACCGTCTAAACCTCGTGGTAAAAGACATCGTGGGCGGCAATATGACCAACTACGAGATGGCGCTGAGTGTTCCCCGCTTTGAAGACGAAAAACTGGGAAGCTCGACGTTGGTCCTCGCTGATGTAATCGAAAAGGTGCCGACCAAATCGATCGGCACCGGCCAGTTTGTCATCGGTGCGTCTAAGGTTCGTCCGCGCGTAACCGAAACATTCAAACGCGACGAAAAGATGGGCATTTATCTGCAGTTGTACAATTTCGTACCGGACGAGAAGACGCAGAGGCCCAATGCCACGGTCCAATACGAAGTAGTCCGCACGGGCAGCAATGAGAAGATCTTCGAGTTTTCCGAAGAGGTCCAGAAAATGGAAGGGTCTTCGGCGCAGCAATACACAATCGAGAAGATTCTGCCATTGCAAACCCTGGAGCCCGGGGATTACACGCTACGCCTGAAGGTGACTGACAAGAACAACAACTCCACATTGACGCCCTCGGCGACGTTCAAAGTGATTGGTTAAAATGCATTCTGGAGACTAATGAGTCCACTGCGGCAACCGAAGGTCGCATGGGTTGCGCCGCTTGCGGCGCTGGCCGGGTTGTTCTGCGCGCTCCCCGTACGTGCAGTAGAACCCAGTGGTATCCTCGCCGGAACACTGGGGGGATTGGTTTCCAACACAGCCGGCGTCCCCCAGATGGGGGCTAGCGTGCTGCTTTTCAATCGATTTGACCGGTTGGTCGCACGCGCCATTACTAATGATCGCGGCAGCTTTGAGTTCTTGTCCCTGCCTTCCGACACGTATTCATTGCGCGTTCAATTAGCCAGCTTCGTTCCCGCCGTAAAGCGGAACATCTCAATTCAGTCGGGGATGAAGAGCTTCCTCGCCATCAATCTGGCGACAATATTTTCAACTGTCGAACTCGTCTATATCGCACCCAGTCAGACCGCTATTATGAGCGAGGACTGGAAGTGGGTACTACGCGGTTCCGGAGGCACTCGTCCTGTTCTCCGAATCCTCCCAGGCGACGTCGACATCTCTGATCCTGCCCGCAAACGGCAGGCCGCTTCCATGTTCTCCGGGACTTCAGGTATTGTGCGCGTGTCGGCGGGCGATGGCGGCACCGCCAGTGCCGCCGGAAGCCAGACGGATTTGGGAACCGCTTTCGCACTGGCCACCTCGGTGTTCGGTGCAAATCGTGTCCAATTCAGTGGCAACTTGGGATATGCCTCGGCAGCAGGCATTCCAGCGGCTGGCTTTAGCACGAGCTATCAACGACAGGCAGGCGCTGAGACATTCGGGCCAGAAGTGAGCCTGACTATGCGACAGGTCTTCCTCCCGTCCCGTGTCGGAGGAGCCATGGGCACCGGGCAGACCAGTGGTCTCCCCGCTCTGCGGTCGATGTCGGTGACACTCTCCGACCAGCAGGAATTGGCTGAGGATCTTGTATTGGAGTATGGAACCACGCTTGAATCCGTAAGTTTTCTGGAACGCCTGAACGTGCTCAGCCCCTTTGCGCGGATGCGTTGGGGGAACGTCGAAGAAGGAACCATCGAATTTGGTTATTCCAGCGGTGCCGCCCCCATGCAACTTTTAAACGATTCCGCGGCACCCGACGCCGATCTTCAGCAACAATTGTCGACGCTGAGTCTATTTCCTCGAATATCTCTCCGTGGTGGGACGGCACGAGTCCAGCGAACCGAAAACTTCGAGATCGGATACCGGCGTAAGTTCGGTTCGAGAACATTCTCGGGAGCCGTCTTCCGCGAATCCGCTTCCAACGCTGCCATGACCATGGCCGCTCCCGGCGGCTTCTACGGAGCGTCAGATTTGTTGCCGGATCTGGCGTCCAACAGTTCCGTATTTAACATCGGCAACTACCAGCGCATGGGCTATCTGGCGGCGGTCACGCAACAATTGAACGAGGATCTGTCGGCGACCGCGGGCTACCAACACGCTGGAGCTCTGGCGCCAGGCGCGGCCGTTATGACGCAGGGTGCCGACGAACTTCGCTCCTCGATGCGCAAGACCCAGCGCGGGGCCGCATTCGTGCGCGTCACCGGCAAGTCACCATTCACGGGCACGCATTTCGCCTCCAGCTATCAGTGGACTGACTACAGCGTAATCAGCCCGGTGCATCTATCCTTGACCCAGCGGGGCACGATCGATCCTGGCTTGAATGTGTTTTTGCGCCAACCAATTCCAGGAGTACCAAGTGTCTTTTCCGGACGCCTGGAGGCCACAGCCGACCTGCGGAACCTGCTTGCTCAAGGATA
>DASRHX010000264.1:0-5319 GCA_035650295.1 Bryobacteraceae bacterium
AGCTATACCTACTACGCGGTGCAGAAGGCCTTATATACCGTTGCGCGCATGGCCGGCACCAGCGTCAGCGCCAACCTCTGCGCCGAGGACGACGCCATTGTGACCGAGGCGAAGAACTTCGCCGTGCGCGGCGGCCTTGAGGACACTTCCACCCCGCCGGTCCAGGGTCTGCAGGCCGACCAGATTCAACTGAGCCTGGAACGCATCTCGCCCGACGATGGCGCGCTGATCGAGTGCGACTGCTCGTCGTCCGGATGCGACACAGCCAATGGCGGCGTGGCCCCCGACTATGTCGTCGTGTCGCTTACCGACGGTTACCCGATCCAGTTTCGAATTCCTTTTCTGAATGTCGATCCGATTCCCCTCCGGCCTCGAGTGCGCGTGCCCTATGGGGGGCTTTAATGCGATCCAACACACGCCGGGGACAATCCACCGTTGAATACGCTCTCACTTACCTGGCACTCATTCTGCCATTGACGATGATGCTCTATCATGGCTCGAACCTATTGTGGGTATGGCAGAGCGGCAGCGATTTCACGAGGCAAGGCGCGCAGTACGCTGCTACGCACTGCTGGCAGCCGGGCGGCGAGAACGTACTCAGCTATATGAGACAAAATACTCCGATTATGTTCGACCGCGACCAGTTTCGCGACGGGCAGGCCGAAATCGAAGTCTCGTACTTCGGTCGCAACGCCGACTCGGGAGCGTTGGAGGAGTACAGCTGCGACGGGAGTGCCTGCTCGCGCGAGTGCGTCCCGGACCTGGTGCGCGTGCAGATCAGCAATTATCAATACCGCGGGTTATTCAGCTATTTCGGCCTGGCGCCGGTGTCGATTCCGCCATTCACGACATCGATGCCGATGGAGAGCGCCGGGTGCAGTCCGGACGAAGAAGCGTGCACGGAGTGAGTGAAGGGAGTCGAGAAGGAGCGCATGTCGCAAACAGTGCTGGTGGCATCGAGCGATGAACATTTCCGCGAGACCGTGCGCGATAGTTTGGCCAATGTGCCCAATGCGCGAATCATCGCCGAATATCCTGAAGTGGCGTCGAACCTGTATATCCGCGTTCTGCAGGATCTGGAGCGCCACCCTGACGCCGGGCTGATCTTCGACCTGGCGAGCGATCCCGAGAACGCAGTGAAGACGCTCGAGAAGATCAAACAGGCCGTGCCGGATTTGTACGTGATCGCTTCGAACTATCATGCCGAGGGCGAAGTCGTGATCGCGGCCGTCCGGGCGGGCGCCAATGACTTTCTGACACAGCCATTGCGGCGCCTCGAATTCAAAGACGCAATGGCGCGATTTGAGCGGGCTCCGAAGCGCGAGCACGGGCAGACGCAGAGCAGGTTGGGCAAAGTGTGGACCTTCCTCGGCGTGAAGGGAGGCGTGGGCACAACGACGATGGCCGTGAATTTCGCCGCCGTCCTCGCCCAGCGAAAACATTCGGCGGTGCTCCTCGATCTGGACTGGACGGCCGACGACTGCGCGCTGCAGTTGGGTATTCAACCGCAATATACGTTGATTGAAGTGGGCGAGAACCTCGAGCGCATGGACCAGGCGCTATTTGAAGGGTACGTATCGCGCGATCCGGTGGGCTTTTTTCTCGTCGGGCCGCCGGATTCGCTCGAGACGCAAGGATATTTCAGCGAGCCGATGTTTCGCGACTTTTCCAACTTCCTCGTGGAGAAGTACGAGCACATCGTCATCGACGCGGGAAGAAGCGTACAAAACGAAGTGATCTTCGGCGCGTTGCAGGTATCTTCTTCGATCATGCTCGTCATGACTCAGGAGTTCCCGGCGATCCGCAACGCCCAGCGTTATCTCTCCTACCTGATGCGGTTGGGCGTCTCGCAAGATCAAATCAAGATTGTGGTGAATCAGTATCAGAAGAAAGCAAGCGGGCAAATCGCGACGCTCGACCAGATTCAGCAGACGTTGAATCAGCCCGTGTTCTTCGGCCTGCCTCCGTCGCCGGCGGTTCCAGCGGCGATCAACCGCGCGCGACCCTTCGTCGTGGATCGGCAGGCGGCCGGTGAGTTGGACGCGACGTTCCGGCGCTTCGTGGACAAGGCGACAGGCCGGCAGAAGGAATTGACTAAGAGCGCCTGATGAGTTCACGGCCCACAGCACGTCCCGGTACCGGCACGGAACGATGGTTCTCCATCAAGCAGCTCATCCATGGGCGCTTGCTGAACTCGCTCACGCCCGACCAATTGAAGACACTGAATCGCGAGGCGGCGCGCGAGCAGATCGGCACCGTGGTGGAACGTCTGGTTCACGAGGAACAGATGCCGATGACGGCGGTTGAGCGCGAGCGGCTGATCGAGGAGATCCTCGATGAGGTGTTCGGGCTGGGACCGCTCGAACCGTTGCTGAAGGATCCGACGATCTCCGATATTCTCGTCAACGGCTACAACAATGTATACGTGGAGCGAGGCGGGATTATGGTCGAAACCAACGTGCGGTTCAAGGACCAGAACCACGTGCGAATGATCATCGACCGCATTGTGTCCAACATCGGGCGGCGCATCGACGACAGTTCACCCATTGTCGACGCCCGGCTCGCCGATGGCTCGCGTATCTGCGCGGTAATTCCGCCACTGTCGCTCATCGGCCCGGTGATGTCGATCCGCCGTTTCGGCAGGAAGCTGCTCACTGTGGACGACTTGATGAAAAACGAGTCGTTCACGCCGGGGATGCTCGATTTCTTAAGCGGGTGCGTCGACGCAAGGCTGAATATCATCGTGAGCGGCGGTTCTGGTTCCGGTAAGACGACGATGCTCAATACGATGTCGCGGTTCATTCCCGATTCCGAGCGCCTGGTGACCATCGAAGACACAGCCGAGTTGCAGATGCAGCAGTCGCACCTGGTGCGGCTAGAGACGCGCCCGATGAATATCGAAGGCGCAGGAGCAATTTCACAGCGTGACTTGGTGATCAACGCCCTTCGTATGCGGCCGGACCGCATCATCATTGGCGAATGCCGCGGATCGGAAGCATTCGACATGATGCAGGCGATGAACACCGGTCACGACGGCTCGATGACGACCGTGCACGCCAACTCGGCGCGCGACGCGTTTTCGCGCCTCGAGACGATGGTAATGATGGCGAGCCAGCACATTCCCGACCGCATCATCCGCCAGATGCTGACGTCGGCGGTGAACATCGTGCTGCATTGCTCACGCTTGCAAGACGGCACGCGCAAGGTGACCAGCATTTGTGAAGTCGTGGATACCGATGGCGACTCGGTGGATATGCAGGACGTCTTTGTTTTTGAGCGCGATGGCATGAGTCCCCGTGGGCGCGTGGTGGGACGATTTAAGGGCACGGGTGTGAAGCCGAAGTGTTTGAACCGGCTGAAGGCGTATGGCGTGCACCTTTCGCCGGAGATTTTTAGCGAAGTGCAGGAGGTCCACGACTAGCGATGTTCGTGTTGGTCGCATTCGTGATCTTCACCGGCGCGCTGCTGGCAGCGGCCTACTACGCCTGGAGCGTGCCGCAGCAGCAGGAGTCTGACGCGATTTCAAACCGCCTGCGCGAATTGCGCGCGCGCACTGGAGCGCCCAGGAAAACGACGAGCGCGGATTTGTTGCGCACGGAAAATCGGGGCACGTTCGCCTTCATGGGCGACTTCAGGGGGTGGTTCCGTGTGTTGGGCCGGCTTCAGGAAATGATCGATCAGGCCAACCTGAAGTATCGCGCCGTCGACATTATGGTGGTGTCGCTCATCCTCTTTGTCGCAACTTATCTTGTGACTGGATTGTTTGGCCTTGATTTGATGATGCTGCAACTGGTGTTGGGCGTCGTAGTGGCGACGATTCCGGTGGCCGTGGTCATGCGCATCCGCCGTTCGCGCCTGGACAAGCTGCAGGAAATGTTCCCCGACGCGATCGATCTCTTCACACGTTCGATGAAGGCGGGACATACGATTCATTCCGGGCTGGAGACCATCGCCAACGAGACGAGCGACCCGGTGAAGATGGAATTCAAAAAGGTGGTGGAAGAGTTGGCGCTGGGCTCACCCATCGAAGATGCGCTACACAACCTTGGCGCGCGGGTTCCGCTGATCGATCTGAAGTTCTTCATCACAGGCTTGATTTTGCAGCGGCAGACCGGCGCGAACCTGACTGAAGTTTTGGACAACCTGAGCCTCCTGGTCCGCGAGCGTCTCAATATGAATGCCAAGATGAAGGCGCACACAGCTCAGCAGCGGATGTCGGCCGCGTTGCTATGTGCGCTGCCAATCGTCGTGGCGATCGGATTTTGGATTGTGAAGCCAGATTTCATTCAGATTCTGTACACCGACGATACGGGAAAGATCTTCCTCACTTACGGTGTGATTTCGGAGATCGTTGGAATTCTCGTGATTCGCAAAATCGCGAATCCGAAGTTTTGAGAGATTACAGAAATGACGGGAGCCATCGTCTTCTTCGTACTTGCGTTCGCCACCGTGGCGGCAATTGTGTGGACTGGTTGGCAACTGTTCACCGAGGAAGAGAATCCACTGGAAGACAGGCTGGATGAGTTGCAAGCGATCAATATAGGCACACAGGTAAGGCGTTCGCGGCGACGCGCCGGGGGCGGGTTCCTAAACAGCCTTCTCTACCTGATCAGCCTAGTCCCAGGTGGCGACGAGTGGCTCCGCGACACCGAGCGGGAGTTACAGCAGGCGGGAGTGCGTAGCCGGATGGTGATCGCACTGTACTCGATCGGCAACGTGGCGTTCCTTCTCCTATGTGTTTTAGGAATGCTCTACCTGCAGCGGGACAACCCGCTGTCTTCGAAAATCGGCGGCCTCGCAGCGGCGCTGATTTTGGGGTGGTTGTTGCCGCGGCAGATTCTGTATCGACTGGTGCGACGCTACAAGGAGCGGTTGAACCAGGCGCTGCCGGACACGATCGATCTGCTAGGCATCGTACTAGGCACGGGTCTTGCACTCGATCAAGCATTTTTGCGGGTGAGTGAAGAGATGCAGCATATCTACCCGGAGATCGCCGGCGAGTTTTACACGGTGGTGATGCAAGTGAAGGCGGGACAGGAGCGCTCGCGCGCCTTTCAATCGCTCGTACGGAGGACGGGGATTGAGGACATCAAGAGCTTGGCGGCAATGATCGTGCAGAGCGAGCGCTTTGGTACGAGCCTGTCGCAGGCGTTGAAGGTATACGCAGAGGCGCTGCGGACGAAACGGCGGCTGCGGGCCGAGGCGGCGGTGGGCAAGGCGGGATTGAAGATTACGTTCGCAGTGGTGCTGTTCATCCTGCCGGCGTTATTTGTCGTGGCGCTGGTGCCGGGCGTGTTGAGCGCGCTACGGGATCTGCGG
>DASRHX010000265.1:0-5227 GCA_035650295.1 Bryobacteraceae bacterium
ATGTGTTGCCCATCTCGCCGAGCGACTGCTGCAGAGGAACCCGCACGGCCGCCGACTCCAGCACCAGCGTCGCCTCACGGCCCGACTCGAGCGCTGCGTCGAACTCGCCCAGCCGCGCCTGACAAATCGACAGGTTCAGCATCGCCTGAGCATGCAACACTCGCGCGCGATCCTTGGTAAGCGTGGCCACGCGGTGAAAAATAGCAGCCGCCTCGTCGTAGCGGAACTGGCTTTGTCGAAGAAAGCCCAGATTCAGGAGAATGCCGCTTTCAAGGTAATCGTCACGAAGGCCATGAGCACGGGCTAGCGCCCGTTCGAGCATCGCTTCCCCCGCCGCGGTATGCTTCATTCGAAGCAAGCAAGCTCCGCGAAACGTTTCCGCCTCCGCAACGACACTTCCGGCGTTCGCCTGTGCGCCCAACTCCGCCGCCTCGGCAAGGATCTCGCCCGCTTCGCCATACTTCCCCTTGGCCATGTAGGCGCGTCCCCTACGCAAGCGTAAGCGGGCGCGAATTTCAGTGAACTCAGGTGTACCGGGGGGCTGCTGTGACAACTCGATCAGAGCGTCGTCCGCACGCCCGAGGGAGGACAGCGCCTCGGCGTGCAGCAATCGAAACTTCCACATCCACATGGAATCCGGCCTGTCGCCTCCGAGAGTTTTTCCACGCTCCGCCAACGTCAGCGCGTCTGCATTGTTGCCTTGCCGCAACTCAATCATGGCACGCTTGTGCAGATCATCGAGCCGTGCCTCGATCGAGCCGCCGCAGGCAGCCAGTATGAGCAGGCAAACCGAGGCAGTGGGCCTCAATCGGGCCAGGTGGATCCGTTCGTCTCGACCTCGCTCATGCACAGATCGCCGCCTTCCGGAGAACCCAGCTTGATCCGCAACATACTCAGTCTCCGCGCGTACTCGGAGATTAGCAATTCGCCGAAGTAGATGCGGCCGAATTCCGGCACCGTTACTACGTTGTTTCCAATTTTGGCATCCGGGTGCGGATCACCCACCCACCGGATGCGGCTCACGACCGTGCAGTAGATATATCCGCGAGCAAGCGGGGCCCGGCGCTTCAACGATGTGCCCGTCGCCGCACCTGTCTCCACGAAATGGCGGCGGTGCTTGCGGTAGAACGCATCATCGCGTTCATAGGCTGAAATCAGGTCCCGAAGCGTAGCTTTCTCGGCGAACACTTTCTCATTCAACTCGACGGCCAGTTCGTGACCGTCGATGCTGACGCCTTCGATCGCATTGCCGCGGGGCCGGATCGGTGGTTGCTGGCGAGGTTTGGGATAGTCCGCCACCAGCCCGGCGCTTGCCGATGCAATCTTCAGGCGGTTCGCCAGGACAAGGCCGGTCACAGTGGACACCACTGTTGTCTGCGTCGCGATCTTTCCTTCTTCGGCCTTGCCGAACGTCATCGCCAGAGCCGCTTGCTGATCGACGAAATCACCGCGCGCCTCCGTATGAACTGAATCGAATCGAATGTAGTCGCGGAAGTCTCCAAGCTGCTTGTAATCCCTCGATTTCTGGAACTCGGCCCAGCTCACGCTGGACTCCGAAACTCCGCCGATCGTGGGAAGCGAACTGGCGCCCTGCACTTTCCATGTGGTGTCTACTGGACGCCGCAGGCGTGCACCAATCCCGGATGCATTTCCTCTGAAAAGAAATCTGCTGATCGAATCAGGTGGCATAGGTCCTCTCTCACGCCCGGAACATGATCTTAGAGTCTATCCATGTCACTCACTACTTTGCTTTGATTTGGAAATGGTAACGCCCAAGTTCGGTCCTCGGGCGCGAATCCTCTTCCTTGCCTCGCATGATCAGCACGTAGCGCCCAGGATCGAGCCGGGGGGCTGGCAGAAGCAAATGAAAGGGTTCGGAACGGGACGGCGCAGGCACTTCGGTTTCAATCACCGCCGTACCGCTGGAGTTCTCGATAGTCGCGAAGTACTTGGGGAAGCTTTCCGCGGCGTTCACGTCGAAGACCAGCAGAAGCGGAGCGCCGGCTTGCGCCGCAACAGCGGCTGGTTCTCCTCGCGATTCAGCTCGCAGCACATGCGGTGTGACGGACTGCGGCGCCGATGCGACCGCGACTCGCCTCTCCAGACCGGGAATCACGAAATACCACGGATAGGCGGCGATCGCCAGCGCAGCCGCCATTCCCGCCAAACCGAACGACGGCTTCCACCAGGTGAATTCCCACCATCGGGCCGCCTGCGGAGTGTTCGCCGCCGGCGCGGCGGACAACGCCGCTCGCGTATTCTCGATAAAAGCATCCGCCGATTTGACCTCATCGGCGCACACCGTGCATTCAAAGTAGTGCGCCTCGAACTCGTCGCGCTCGGAATCGGTCAGTTCTCGTAGCAGATACCGTTCGGCGAAGTGGTTCTTGATTGCAAACTCGTGATCCATACAGCTCGGATGCAAGCCTCCCTCTGTTCGTTTAGTGATTCCTCATGGCCAAACGTTTCATCCGGGTCACGAACCAATTGCCGCGCGGCGCGACCCTCCCATTGCCACACGGAACCGCGCCTTGGCACGATGGAGGAGAACCCGCAAATACTCACGGTCCACCTGGTGGAGCCGGCAGACTTCATCTTTGTCGGCCTCCTCGAGGAAAACTCCTCGAATCAGCTCGCGGTCACGCGGCGTCATCTCCGCGAGTACGCGATCTACTGTTCTGCGCCGGTCCGCGGTAACCACCTCCATTTCCGGATTGGGGTGCCGGTCCACTGGCTCCGGTGAATCTTCGGACATCGCCGATGTTCGCGCTTCCGCGCGGAACAGCTCCAGCAGCACATTGTTGCAGACGGCGTTCACGAACGCGCCAAGGTTCTCCGGCTGCCGCTTAGCGGGATTGCGGATGGTCGCAAAGACGCGCAAGAGCGTCTCCTGCCGCGCATCCTCGACGTGTGTCCTCGATCGCAGCCGAGCTCGTAGCTTGATCTCCAGCAAATGCCCAAAGTGCGCGGCGAAATGACGCTCCACCTCCAGTTCGCCGTTGCGCAGCTTGTCGATATAGTCGTCGTCAAAGCTCAAATCATCCAAGGCCTGTCTCCGAAAACTTCAGGTCCACCCATGTTAATACCGATGACTCCGAAGACCAACCTTCGTCCCGTGGACTCAGACAGTTAGTCCAAGTTGGCGACAAATGGCCACGGAAGACACTTGACAGGTCTGATTTGTAATCAGTCGCAACCTCCAAAAACCGGAATCGCGGATAGCCGGTCGCCGAGGAAAACGTAACGTAAGGGGCCGCATCGGGTCCGTGTGCTGCGGTGGCGCGATCCGGCAGCTTGCAATCTCTCAGGTGTTTGCTTGACGCACGCCTAGGGTTGAATTTATCGAGATCCCTTCAATCCGACCTGTGAAGAAATCAGTAATGACGGATAGAGGGAACGTTAAATGTCGGCAGAATTGTGCGAAGACACCACATCACAGGTGAAGACGGAAATTGCGGACGTGATCGGAGAACACCTATCGGTAGCGCTCAGCATGGTGCAATCGGTCAAAGCAGAGCAAGAAGATATGCCCGGACGATTCCGCTGGGACTTGGTTCGGATGCACAAGACGCTCACCACCATTCGACACCTTCAGGGAAGGATCGAGGACCAGGTCAAGTGGAATGAGATTAATGATCTCGCGGATGAGGTTGAGAGGCGGTGGCGCGAATTGTAGGAGGGCTAGGTAGCCCAAGGCCAAAGGTTGGTCGGCTTCGACCCATACCCGAATGACGGCATGGCCAAAAAGGCGGCGCCCTGGCCGCCCGCTACTTCTGCGGGATCGCGGTACTCTGACGCTGATGGGACTCGTAAGACTGTATGGCTCGTCGTCAGGTTCCCCTTCGAGGGTACGGCGATCGACCGGATTGTTGCTACCCCCATTGTTTGCCGAGGGCGTCGAGATTGGCGCGGCCGAGGTCTTCCGGCGTCATGACGGGACGAAATTGCACGGACGCGTTGAACATTAGGAAAAAGGGTTCGGCTATGCGAGGAATCTCGGAAGCATCCTTAAGATCGACGACCATCGTGCCGCCACGGCAGCCATCGTGTTCGGTGAAGTAGACGGCTTCGGGTTTGAGCTCAGCAAGAATCTTTTGAATTTTGGCGCCGGCGGAGCCGTCTCGTACGGCGGAGTTGAAGGGTTCGAGTGGAAATTTGACTTGCAACAGCATGCGCATAAAGCACCTCCATGTGCGGTGTGGAGCATACCACATTCCCCACTCGCCACCACTGCGCCGGGGACGATCAGGGCAATTCTCTGGTGCTCGCTAGGATAGGCCGGGTGCCTCCTCCTCGCCTCCCTCGGGCATGGCCACCGCAGGATACGGGGGCGAACGAACAATCTGGGGACCGGCACCAGGATCGGCGCGCTGATAGGTGCACTCTCAGGCAAGAAGTAGCGTTCCGATTGGTACGTAGTCCTGCCGGCGCGAGCTTACTTAATCTCGGCGACGTAGAGCTCCGTCCACGGTCCTTTCGAAACGTTGAAGTAAAGCCTCCTTCCATCAGGACTGAAGCTAGGATGCGGGTGCGCGACTCGCCACGATTTCGCACCGTCGCTGTTGTCGAAACGATGCAGGATGCGGTATCGCCTGCCGTCGAGATCTCCCACCACGACACCCCATTCGCTCTTTTTCCCACCAAATGGTTCGAGTGTCGTATCCGTGGCGAACAATTTACCATCGGGCGAGATCGAGGGATGCGACCCGGGAAATATGGGAAGACCGGGAATCGCGCGTGGTTCTCCGGTGCTGGCGTCTTCTAAGACGTTGGGTACATTGATCAGCGTGTGCGAGTCTGGGTGCCAGGAAGGGTGGCCCCATTTAGCGCGGAAGAACAGGAATCGCGAATGCTCGAGGTCATAACCGATGAGGCATTCGCGATCGCTGGCGCTGGCGCTGCGTGGATCCGAACCGGTCGCAGTTGCCAGCTTGAATATGACTCGCTTCAGGTCTGGGCTCAGGATGGGAAAAAAGATCGAGATGGGGCGATTGCCGAAGCGAGTTGCGATCTGCTGTTCGAATTGTGCCCGCGTAGCTTTGGCCGTCACAACCGTCTTGAGTTCACCCGTGGCTACGTTCAACAGCTCGAGATCCGGATGATCGCCGGGTGCCCAATGCGGCTTGTACACCGGGACGATGTCACTGTTCGGTTGCCCCCACGAGAGCATGCGATTTCGGGCCAGAATCCGTTTTTTGCGTGTCCCGACATCCACCGAGATAATCTG
>DASRHX010000266.1:0-2340 GCA_035650295.1 Bryobacteraceae bacterium
AATTCTAAATTTGTTTTTCGCCATAGATGAGTGAAGCGGTATAACGCTGGGCGTCAGCCGCGCCCAGAACCGTTAGGACAAATAGTAGCGATAACCATCTACTTTCCAGTATCTTCTACCAAGTTACCCACGTCAATAGGCACGCGCGCCCGAGCGTGGTAGCGATAATCCAAGGTTATCGCTACTTGGGGAATGTTGAGAATGGGTGGTTATCGACATGTGGGAGTGCCGAGAAGGCCTCTCTCCGAAACTCACCAGCTTTTCAAAACTGAGACAGTGGCACAGCAGCCTGGTGTTATGGTCTGGGGAGAGAAGAGGCGTGCAACACGTTAGGGCCGGGGCCTCAACGACGCGCGACCGTGCTGGAGTACACTGAGCGTGGGCATGTTCCCATACGCGCCGGTCAACTGTGCTCGTAGGTCTCACGTCGTTTTGCCGCCCCCCGAGTTAGTCCGGACTAGCCGCGCTAAACTCCGAAATCGGCCACCACCTTCCAGCTTCCGTCCGCCTGCTTCCTGAAGACGGTCAAGTAGGTGCCCGCGCCATTCTCCGCCTGTTTGGTCTGCGGGTTCGTATAGGTGATTTTGAACGTGCCGCGGCGGTAGGCAAGGTCACCCGAGCCGGCGACCTCGGTCTTCTCGTTTGAGAGACTCATCTTGAAGTTGGGATCCGCAATATCGTCCCTGATGGCCTTGGACACCGCCCGGCCGTCCTTGGCCGCCGGGCGGCCGGCCGTGGCGATCACCGCGTCCGGCGCGTAATAAGAGTTCACCTTCGCCGAATCCTTCGCCTGGAGTGCGGCCAGAATCTCCTGCGCCGTGCGGTTGACCGCGTCCGTTGCCGGTTCTGTGGGATTGGTGGTCATGTCGATTGTCTCCTTTGGTTCGACCGCGCTCTGACCAAATAGGTCTTCGCGCCTTTCAGGAAAATAGCCCCGGATGCTAGCCCTCCGTTGCGACGGAGCAGTGAATGCAGCGTCACATGTGACTCATTTCCTTCCCCGGACCGACTTCAGGGCCTCGCTCCAAGCGACGACTTGGTCGAGCACGGTCTTAAGCTCCGACTCGCGGCGCTCGCCCGGCTTGAATTTCGAGAAGTCCTCGAAATCGTGGAACAAGGAGAGCCCCACCTGGGCGCGCACCGTGGCGACCATGAGCTCGGCCATGACGAGCCGCAGATGCTCGACCGCGCGCACGCCGTTGGCGCTGCCGTAGCTCACGAAGCCCGCGACCTTGTTGTTCCATTCGCGATAGAGATAATCGATCGCGTTCTTGAGGGCGCCGGAGATGCCGTGGTTGTACTCGGGAGTGACGAAGACGTAGCCGTCGAAGGATTCGATCTTCTTCGCCCACGTCTTCGTGTGCTCGTGCTTGTACTGGCCCATCGAGGGCGGCACCGGCTCATCCAGCAGCGGAAGCTTGAAGTCGGCGATGTCGACGAACTCGAACTCCGCATCCGTGCGCGCTTTTGCAATGCCATACACCCACTGCGCAACGGCGTCGTTGTTACGACCCGGCCGCGTACTTCCTGTCACGATGGCAACTTTGAGCATGTGCATCCCTCACTTTTCTCCGCATACTGATACAGGCCGCCGATACCACGCCACGGCCACCGTCATCAGCAGGAACACGATCGCGGGAACCGGGCGTCCGCCAATGATGATTTGTTGTCACTAGTATATAATCTAGGCTCTAGGATTTGAACTAACAATGATGCAAAGTACATTTTTTACGTCTATCCGTTCAAATATTTGGAGAGGTGGGAATGGATGTCCTTTCTGATGTTTTGACCACAGTACGGCTGCACAGCGCGATTCACTTCTGCCCAGAACTGAGCGCGCCTTGGGGCATAGAGGTCCTGGCGCAGCGTGACCGCGCCATCTTCTACGTGCTATCGCGCGGGAGTTGCTATCTTGAGGTGGACGGGCTGGAATCACCGGTGCCACTGGTCGGCGGTGACCTCGCAATGCTGCCGCACGGCGCGGCCCACACCCTGCGCGACCGGCTGCACACTCCGGCTATTCCGCTCGAAGCATTGTTGCGGGAGGGCTGCATGAGCGGAGTGGCATGCGCGTTCCATCACGGCGGTGGCGGCGGGAAATCAGCGCTCGTTGCGGGGTATTTCAAATTCGAGAATCGCGCGGCAAACCTCTTCCTTGCGGCGCTGCCCGCGCTCATTCACATCCGCGCCAAGGACGGCCAGAGCGTGCCCTGGCTGGAGGCGACGTTAAAGTTCCTGGCTGCCGAATCCACCTCGGAGGTGCCTGGCGCGCAGCTCATCATGGCGCGCCTCACGGATGTGCTGTGCGTGCAGATCTTGCGCGCGTACATCGCCCAGGAG
>DASRHX010000267.1:0-5817 GCA_035650295.1 Bryobacteraceae bacterium
GATACCTTCCGTACGCACATAGGCGCGGATCTCGTCGAGTTTGGCCGTCGTGCGCGCATCGGAATCTCCGAGCTTTTCCACCCGGCCGAAGATTTCCGACAGGTCGATAGGCTCGACGGAGATGCCGTTGCGTTCGAGGATCTTCTCGCTGTACCGCACCGTGTTGAACGCCGCGGGCCGTGCACCGATAGCGCCGACACGCAACCGCCGCAACCCTTTCACCGTGCGGCAGACGGCGGCGAACCAGTCCAGATCGCTCGCGAACAGCACGCTGTCCGGCGCTTCGGTATGCATCGTAGTGAGCGAATAGGGAATGCCGTACTGCTTCAGATTGCTGCAGGCCGACATCTTGCCGCAGAAGCTGTCACGGCGGTCGGCAATGGTCATTTTGCCAGTTGAGTCGGGCGTCGCTTGGATCAGCACAGGCACGGGCAGATCGGCATGGCGAAGCGCTTCGGCGATGGCGCGCTCCTCACCAAAATTGGGAAGCGTGACGATGACACCGTCGAGTTCGCTTGCGTGTGCGCGGAACAACGCGGCGCATTTGAGCGCTTCCTCGCGCGTCTCCACGGCGCCGTGCTTGGAATCCGCGGTTCCCAACACGACGGCCTTGTGCCCCGCCTTTTCGATGGCACGGATCATCTCTTCACGGCCCGAACGCGCCAGGTGATCGGGAAAAAATCCTCGATTCCCGACGATGAGTCCGAAGGTGTTTAACATCAATAAGTTCCTCTATGATTTCTTGCGCGGTGAGTGAGTAAAGGAATAAATCAACCCGACCAACAGCAGCACCGCGCCCCACCAGATATCGGCATGTAAGTCCGCGAGAACGGTCGGCTGCGCGGGAGGCGCAGTAAGCGAATAGAGGCCGTAGCCGAGTATGAGGGCGCCATAAATCGTCAGGAGCGATCCGATGAAGAACCAAATGGAAATGCCGGAATCTGAGTGCATGATGGTTTACCAGAAGATGAGGTTCAACGCGATGAAGAAGACCGAGACCGCGATGGCCCAGAAGGCAGGCCGCTGCACGAGCGGAACCTGGTCCTCTGCCGGGATGTCCGTGCAGCCATAGACAAGGCCGGTCAACTCGGCATCGGCCTTCGGCTTAGTCATGTAGCTGACGGCGATCGTGACTGCAACGCAGACGATCCACGACCACAACCCGCGGTACATGTTCTCCGCCATGTCTTTGGCGTTGGGCGAGAGTGCAATGTAACGGATGGCCGACGGATCGGTTTTCACCCAGGCCCACATGGCGATGGATCCGATCGTGCCGCTCAATAATCCCCAGAAACCGCCGGCGGGAGTGGCGCGCTTCCACAACATTCCCAGCAGCACCGTGCCGAACAGGGGCGCGATAAAGAAACTGAACAGCGCCTGTACGTAGTCCATGATGCTTTGGAATTGCATCACCAGATAGGCGGTGCCGATACTGACGAGCACACCCAGAATCGTGCACCAGCGGCCCATGCTTACGTAGTGGGCATCGGTGGCGTCTTTGCGCATCACGGCACGGTAGATATCGTAGGTCCACACCGTGGCGAAGGCGCTCACGTTGCCGGCCATGCCCGACATGAAACCGGCAATCAGCGCCGTAATGCCCAGCCCCATCAGGCCCGGTCCGCAATAGCGCGCCAACATGAGCGGAAGCACTTCGTTGTAGCTATGGCCTCCCGTGGCCAGGGCTTGCGCTTCTCCGGTAAGCTTATACGGCAACACGGCAAGGCCCAGGAGGCCGGGAAGAATCACGATAAACGGCACCATCATCTTGAATGCCGCGCCGATGATTGGCGCCAGCTTTGCCGAGCGCAGGTCTTTCGCCGCAAGCACGCGCTGCACCACCAGGAAGTCCGTCGTCCAATAGCCGAAACTGATTACCCATCCGAGGCCGAGCACAATGCCCGTCCAATGAATTCCCATCGGGTTGTCGTTGAACGAGCCGAGCGTGGACCAGGCATGCGTGTAGCTGTCCGAGCCAAGGTTGGCGATGATGCGCGCTTTGAGTCCGGCGAAGCCTCCCGCCTCCACGAGGCCGAGAATGGGAATCAAGAGGGCGCCAAACCAGATCAGGAAAAATTGCAAGACCTCATTGAAGATGGCCGAGCGCAGGCCGCCCAAGGCGACATAGATGGCCACCGTGATCGAAGAAACCCAGATGCTGAAGTTGATGTCCCAACCGAGGACGACCTTCATCACCAGCGCCATCGAGTACATATTGATGCCCGACATGAGCACGGTCATGAAGGCGAACGTGACGGCAGAGAGCAGGCGCGAAGGTTCGCCGAAGCGTAATTGAAGATAGCCCGGCACCGAGTGCGTTTTCGAGATGTAGTAGAAGGGCATCATCACGAGGCCCAGGAACAACATCGCGGGAATCGCGCCGATCCAGTACCAATGCACCGAGAGGATGCCGTATTGATAAGCCGCCGCCGCCCAACCCATCAGTTCGAGCGATCCCAAATTGGCGGAAAGGAAGGAGAGACCGGCAATCCACGCCGTCATCTCTCGCCCTGCCATGAAGAAGTCCTCGCCCGTCGATGCACGGCCCTTCAGGTAATAGCCGATGTACAGAACGAAGGCGAAGTAAATGCAAATGATCGCGAGATCAAGCGGGGAGAGCGCGATGAGATGGGTCATGGCTGGACGCGGGCCAATGTATTCGTCTGGTGCTAATGCAAGTGCTTACATACAATATCCGCCGATGCCTGGGAAGTCAATTGTTCAAGAGAAATGGAGATGGCCATCGGCGGGGTCGTTCGCCCGCCGCGGCTTACTTGTGAGGGCGCTGCCGGATCGCCACTCGCGGTGTAGCCCTTGCTCAGCGCCCAGGCGCAGTAGCCACCGTAGTGCCTCAAGCCGCCGCGTACTTTCCCGTGAGGTTGCGGATGAAGGCCAGGTTGCGGCGCATGTCGTCGGGGATGGATTTCGACGGCGCCGTCGTTTCGAGGTTGGCGAAGCCCGCGAAGCCATTCAGTGAGGCAATAGAGGCGATGACGTCGGGGAACGGAATGGCGCCCTCGCCGAGATAGTGCGGATTGTCCTTGAGGTGGAACTGGCAGATGCGGTCGCGTCCGAGCCAGCGGATTTCCTTGACGACGTCGAAGCCGCGTGGGGCCGAGTTGCCGACATCGTAGTAGACCTTGAGCGCGGGCGAGGAGACGTGATCGAGGATACGGGCATTGTCGGCGGCGGAGATGGTGTTCTCGAGGCCGAGCAGAATGCCCGCCTTTTCGGCGAGGGGCGCGATGGGCTTGAGGACGGAGGCGACGTAGTCCTGCTCGGCGCGCTGCTCGATGGCTCCTTTGCCGAAGAATGGCAGAAGCATGACACGGGCGCCGAGACGCTTGGTGATCGGGATTGCGTCGACAATCCACTTTTCGCCGAGCTTGTCGTTCTTGAGGTAGTTGACGTGGAGGATGTCGAGGCACGTGCCGGCAAGGGCGATCTTGTGCTTGGCCGCTTCGGCGAGGTAGGTGTCCTGGATCGCGCGATCGTCGAGGGGCAGTTTGTTATCGCGAGCGATGCGGCCGAGACTCACTTCGACTCCATCGAATTTAAGGCCCGCGGCCATGGCGACGGCCTTGGGGTCGCCCGCCATGCGGAGATTCCAGTCGGTGACTCCGATCTTGAGATTGGCCAGCGGGTTTGCGGCGCGCGCGGCGGCAGCGGCGAGAAGCGAGGCGGTGAAGGTACGGCGAGTGGTCACGGCTGTATGGTAATGCGGACGGTGGTGTGGGGCAAGCGGGCGTCATGCCAGGTGAGGGACAGGCCCGGGGCGGCGGTTGCGTACGAAACGCCAGACTTCCGTGGCGCAGTCTAATGCGACGACGCAAGCGAGGACGGCAAAACCCAAGGTGACAGCGAAGTTGATCGATTTGGAAGCGCGCTCGAGCGAGCCGGCGCTGAGGGTCGAAGAAGTAACTTCGACTAGCGGCCTGGCGGCGAGAAAGACGGCAATAAGGATAAGGCTGTAGACGTTGACGGCGAGGCGAATGGCTGCGCGGAGGCCGGTCCGCGTGGGCGAGACGAGGCTGGTCCAGCCGAGGGGGATACCGCTGAGCAAGGAGGGGAGCATGAGCCAATAGATGACACTCCAAGCGTCCGTGGGGCCGATGTGGATCTGGTCGATAGTGAAACCGGAGAGCCAGGCCACCGGAATGGTGAGCCAGGCAGTGGTCATGAGGATAGCCATCACGATTTCAGCAATGGCGGTGGAGCGTGGAATGGTGGTGGTGGCTGGCTTGGGAGGCGTCACGATGGGAAGTTGGCGCGGGTCCCAATCCTTGGTGAGGCTGGGAGTCCGGCTGATGATCGCGAACACGATCGTGATGACACCAGTGGTGAACACCGACGCGCAGAGCAGTTGCCAGCCTGTTTTGAGCATGGCCAGGGTGGCCGAGTCTCCCCTTGAGATTGCTACCGCCGCGACGATGACGGTAAAGACAGGTACGAGAATCCACAACACGACGAGCTTGAGCACGAACCAATAACCGGGCATCAGTTTAGGGCTGATGAGGTGGGGCTCGGGCTGGAACTGGCTGGCGACAGCCATTGGGTCGCCGCGCTCCTTTAGGAAAGCGGCAAGTTCGTCTTCGGTGAGGGCGCGGTTAAGAGAGGCTTCGCGGTCGGCGACCTGGGAGCGGAGATCGTCGGCGAGCTCGGCGAGGATGTCCTCGCGCTGGCCTTCGGGGAGCCAGAAGCGGATGGCGCCGAGATAGCGGTCAATGAGGTCCATGGCGGGTTTCCCTGGGTTAGGCATGGGCGACCTTTTCGGGTTCGACGATGCGGTTGAGAGAGAAGTTCAGCGCACGCCATTCGGCGAGGAGCTGGTCGAGGACGGTTTCGCCGGTGGGCGAGAGGCGGTAGAAACGTTTGTTGCGTTTGTCCTCTTCTCGCCAGACCGAGGCGAGGAGGCCTTGCGATTCGAGGCGGCGGAGGAGGGGGTAGAGCGTATTTTCGTCGATGGCGAGGCCCTGGTCGGTGAGGGTTTTGCGGAGAAGGTAGCCGTAGTGTTCGGTGCGAAGTTGCGAGAGTACAGCGAGGATGAGACAGCCGCGGCGGAGTTCGAGGCGAAGATTTTCGAGGAGATCCGGCGGCATATGAGTTTCGATTCGAGTAATGTGCTGAACACACTGTACTACACACAGTGTGTGGCGTCAAGTAATTATTGTGGCGTGTGGGCGACTCCGTCAGGCCGAAGCGTATTTGCTAGTGAGATTGCGGATGAAACCGAGGTTGCGGCGCATGCCGGCGGGAATGGATTGCGATGGCGCGGTGGTTTCGAGATTGGCGAATCCCGCGAAGCCGTTCAGCGACGCGATGGAGGCGATGACGTCCGGGAACGGAATCGCGCCTTCGCCGAGGTAGTGCGGATTGTCCTTGAGATGGAACTGGCAGATGCGGTCGCGGCCGAGCCAATGGATCTCTTTGACGACGTCGAAGCCGCGCGGGGCAGAGTTGCCGACATCGTAATAGACCTTGAGGGCGGGCGAGGCGACGTGGTCGAGGATACGGGCATTGTCAACCGCGGAGATGGTGTTCTCGAGACCGAGCAGGATGCCGGCCTTTTCGGCTTGCGGCGCGATGGGCTTGAGGACGGAGGCGACGTAGTCCTGCTCGGCGCGCGTTTCGATGGCGCCTTTGCCGAAGAAGGGCAGGAGCATGACGCGGGCGCCGAGGCGCTTAGTGATCGGGATCGCGTCGACGATCCACTTTTCGCCGAGCTTGTCGTTCTTTAAATAGTTGACGTGGAGGATGTCGAGGCACGTGCCGGCAAGGGCGATCTTGTGCTTGGCCGCTTCGGCGAGGTAGGTGTCC
>DASRHX010000268.1:0-4891 GCA_035650295.1 Bryobacteraceae bacterium
AAGCAATGGCGCGGTGCTTTGGGAGAGCCGCGGACCCCATGGATATGTGCGCGCCGCGGCGCTGGACAGCAGCGGCAATGTGGTCGTGGCGGGTTCGTCTTCGGGCGACTATTGCACTGCCAAGTACGCGGGGGGGGCGACGGCACGCTGCTCTGGGAGCGGCGCTATAATGGCCCCGCGAATCAAGGCGACCTCGTGCGTGATGTTGCCATCGGACCGAACGGTGTGACTGCTATTGCGGGCGCTTCTGCGCTTACGGTGGAACCTTCGACTACGCGACGGTGGTTTACTGGGAGAATCTGCCTCCGATCGCCATCGAGCGCGCTCCTACCGGGTTTCGTATTCGCTTTGCGGCGATTGCGGAACGCACCTACGACCTGGAACGCGCCAGCACGATTAATGGCTCGTGGAGCACCATCGCCACCATTACGGCATCGAGTCGCGGGATCATCGAGTATATAGACACCGATCAGCTAACATGCGGAGCATTTTATCGTGTCAGGACCCCGCACTGAACATGGCTAAACCTTCAGCAACTCCCGCGCTTGAGCGATGCCCGCTGCCGGCCGGCCGTATTCGCTAGCCGTAACGCGGGCTAGCGCGACGAGGTGGCGCCAGCGGAACGCAGGACGCCCGGCGTTAAACTCTTCGGAAACCGTGCGATAGTATTTCTCCGCGTGCAGCGCGCCGTCTTCGCTGATGGCGTATTTCAGGAGCAGCTCAAAGACCGGCCGCGGGGCGTGACCGAGTTGGCCATACTTATGCACGATGGCAGCGGCCTTGGCCTGCAGGCTTCCGCGAATGGCTTCGTCGACTTCCCGTAGCAGCGCGTCGGGTTCGGTGCTCTTGACCGAATCGAGATGATACTGCACCGGAAGCGGCTTCCAATTCAGGAAATCGCCGCCACGGTTGCCGCGATCCAGCGACATCTGATACGCACCGAGGATGAGGCTGGCGAAGCAATTGCGCGGATTGCTCACGCGCGCCATGTTGCGCCACGCATTCGCGGAATCGGAGGCATGAACGCCGATCGAATCCCCATGCACGCTGCCGACCGGTTTGCCCAGCGACTCCTCGCGCGGCTGACGGCCCACATCGCGCAAGACCAATTGATTAGCGGCCAAAGAAATCGCTTCGCCAATCGCGTCGGGATGCATGCCTTCTGCGAGCGCGGCGGCGACCGCGGCGGCTGATTGCTCGGGTGACGATGTGAAAATCGTCTGGCTCAGTTCCTCGATCCATTTGTCTTCGGCCTTGCGCTCGCCGGGTGAACGGCCCAGCAGCTTGTGCTCTTCGAGCAGCTTCGGGAGCAGCGTGCGCGATTTTGTGCGGCTATCGTGTTGCCAGTTTTCGGCTTTCACGCAGTAGTGAACCGATTGCCGCAGCAGCGTGTGCGCGTGCTCCTTGCCGATGATGCCGAGCATGTCCCAGGCGCGATAAGGAAGCACAGTGCGATGCACTTCAGTATCGTCGTGAACGGCTTGAAGCACTTCGTTGAACGCGTCGTCGGCCGAACGGCGGGCGACGTCGGCGAAGAATTGTTCGGCCGCATTCATATCTTTTTGCCGCACGATCTCGCGCAGCGAATCGGCGCCGGTCGCCGGTTTCACGACGTGCAGGACTTCTTCCTTGCGGCCACCGCGTTCCTGGATGCGGTTCGTATTTCGGTAAAGCACCTTGAACACCGGGAGCGCCTGCCGCTCTTTGGGCAACTCCTGCGCCATGTGATACGCGGGCGCCAGCGCCATCATCGTGTGGAAGCCCACGTAGTCTTCCCCGCCGAACGTGCGCGCGTTCGCCAGCGCTGCCGCGGCCGTGAGACGCCGTAAATCAGTACCGCTTTCGATCTGGCGCATCAGCGCGGGCAGCAAACTCGCCGCGGGCGTCTCCTGCATCATGCAAACCAGCGGCTCCAGCTCACCGAAATTCAATGCCGCCGCAGCTTCTTCTGCGCGCGCCGTGGCCAGTCCCAGTTCGCCTGCCAGTTCGCAACCGACTGTGGCGACCAATACGCCTCGGCCTACTTCAGCCAGAAAATCTCGTCGCGTGCGTGGAATGATGGAAGATTTCATAAGCAACCCTTTCGATTGAGCTTCGAGCCCATACTCCCGTCATACGCCTCTTGCGGAAAAGGTCAAGTCTCTTTCTGCCACCGCCGATACCGCGATTCATGCAAATTCGACCCACCAACGAAGCCCCTGAAGCCTAAAATGGCTATTGACCGCTTTTGACGCGAATTGATACTGTCCCGCTCCGGTCGCCCGCCGTTCCTTTGGGACGCGGGTTTTTGCCTTTAAACACCGAGTATGCGGCACACGATTTCGATGGTCGTCGAGAACAAGTTCGGGGTCCTAACCCGGATCGCCGGTCTTTTCAGCGGCCGCGGCTATAACATCGACACCCTCAACGTCGGCCCCACGCAAGACCCGAAGACTTCGCGCATGACCGTGGTCACCCGCGGCGATGACGCCACCCTGGAACAGATCGTCAAACAGCTCAACAAGCTGCCAGACATCATCGAAGTGCACGATTTTCGCGAAGGCGAGTACATCGACCGCGAGCTGGTGCTTGTGAAAGTCACCGTCGATTCAAAAACCCGCGCCGAAGTGATGCAGATTACCGATATTTTCCGCGCCAAGATCGTGGACGTGCAGCCGAACAGTCTTACAATCGAAATCACCGGCAACGAGAGCAAGATTGAGAAATTCATCATTCTCATGAAGACCTTCGGCGTACTCGAACTCACTCGGACCGGTAAAGTCGCCCTGCCTCGCAAATAATTTTTATGCCCGCAAAAGTTTACACAGATAACGATGCCGATATTTCGGCGCTCCAAAACAAAACCCTCGCCGTTCTGGGATTCGGTTCCCAGGGCCATGCGCATGCGCTGAACCTGAAGGAAAGCGGCCTGCAAGTCATCATCGGCCTGTACGAAGGCAGCAAGTCTATTCCGATCGCCAAAGACAAAGGGTTCGATGTTTATCCTACCGCTGAAGCCGTTCGCCGCGCGGATGTGATCTTCGTGGCGCTGCCTGACACCAAGCAGGCCGCGGCGTACAAGAAAGACATCGCGCCGAATCTTTCGAAGGGCAAGACGCTGCTGTTCTCGCACGGGTTCTCGATCCATTTCAAAACGGTCGTCCCGCCGAAATTCGTGGACGTGATTCTCGTTGCGCCTAAGGGCCCGGGCCACATTGTGCGGCGTCAGTTCACCGAAGGTAAAGGCGTTCCGTCGCTGATCGCCGTCTACCAGAATCCCAGCAAGCAAGCCAGAGAAGTCGCGCTCGCGTGGGCCAAGGGCATTGGCGGCACGCGCGCCGGGGTGATCGAGACCACCTTCAAGGAAGAAACCGAGACGGACCTTTTCGGCGAGCAAACCGTTCTCTGCGGCGGTGTCACCGCGCTCGTTCAAGCGGGTTACGAAACGCTCGTCGAAGCGGGTTATCAACCCGAGATGGCCTACTTCGAATGCCTCCACGAACTCAAACTGATCGTGGATCTGATGAACGAAGCGGGCATTGCGGGAATGCGCTTCTCCATCTCGGAAACGGCCAAGTGGGGCGACGTCACGGTTGGACCCAAAATTATCGACGCGAGCGTCAAGAAGCGCATGAAAGCCGCGCTGAAAGAAGTCCAAAACGGCAAGTTCGCCAAAGGCTGGGTCAAGGAGTACCAGAGCGGTTACAAAAAGTACAATGCCCTGCTCAAGAAAGGCGAGCAACACTCCATCGAAAAGGTCGGCGCCCGGCTCCGCTCGTTGATGCCCTGGATCCAGAAGCGCTCCATCAAAGGCGTCCAGGCCGCCTACTGAGGCGGTGTCTCCGCGTCAAAGGTGCCGATTGGTTCGGATTGGTCCGGATTGGTTCGGATCGCTTCTGACAGGGAGGATCAAGAGCAAGACTCAGGAGGGGGCCAGGGGGTGACAGGTGGTGACAGGGTGACAGGTGGCCTGTAAACATTGGCTGAAATGCATGTCATTTGCCCCAAAAAAGGTGACAGGTACGGGCTTCAGATCCAACAGGTCTTAAAACAAAGTCATCACAGATAAGGAGGACTAATCGCTCGGCAAGGAAGGAACACACGGCGAGCACTGGGACCAGCAGAGAGTAATCAGTGGTCAGTGATCAGTCTCAGTACGGGAACCACGCAGAGGGCAAAGGTGCTGGAATCGAGGACGATGGGCCCTTTCCGGAAAAGCCGCTACAACGCTACATTAACGTTAAAGGTTAAGGATCTGCCAAAAACATCCGCTACAAACCCGCTACATGTAGCGGATGATCCGCTACAGACCGGCGGCCTTACATGTCCAGCGGGCTGCGGACGCCGATGCCTGGCTGGCGCATGACGTGGGTGTAGATCATGGTGGTGTCGAGTTTCTCGTGCCCGAGCAACTCCTGCACAGTGCGGATATCGTACCCCGCTTCGAGCAGATGGGTGGCAAAGGAATGGCGAAGAGTGTGGCAACTGACAGGTTTGGGGATTTGCGCGAGGCGGACGGCGGCGCGCACGGCGCGCTGGAGGGCCTGCGGATCGGCGTGATGCCGGCGCTGCTTGCCTGAGCGCGGATCGACCGACAGGCGCGCCGAGGGAAAGAGCCATTGCCAGGGCCGCTCGCGCGCGGCCCTGGGATACTTTCGCGCGAGAGCGTCCGGCAAATAGACTTCGCCATAACCGTCGGCCAGATCTTTGTCATGCAGAATCCTGACGCGCTTGAGATGTTCCTGCAGGGGCGCTTTCAAGGTGGCGGGCAACATGGTGATGCGGTCCTTGTCGCCTTTGCCGTCGCGGATGACGATGTAGTTGTTTGCAAAATCGACGTCCTTCACGCGCAAGCGCAAGCATTCCATGAGGCGCATGCCGGTGCCGTACAGGAGCCGGGCCATGAGTTGAG
>DASRHX010000269.1:0-6766 GCA_035650295.1 Bryobacteraceae bacterium
AGATTTGCCGTCGAAGAGAGGGGTCCAATCTGCCGCACTGGAGTGGACGCCGGCGAGGGCGGCTAGAGCGATGCGCCGGGTGATCTTCATGGCTTCATCTTAATGCCGACTCAGTCCGCAACCTTATGAGTCCTCCGATTGCCTCCGATAAGGCCGGCATCGGGATCGAGCGTAGCGGTGGTGACCTCCCGGCAAAGCGCGTGAACGGGGACGGACGCGGGTGCCGGGGCGCTACTCGTGGCGGAGGCGGGCGGTGCGGCGGGCGCGGCGTTCGGCCTCTTCGCGGGTGAGGCCTTGCTCGAGATTAAGAAGCGATCAGGTTGTCGAGGTGGAACTTCAACTCGGCATCCATTCCCCGCTCCCAACGGCGCTTGGTGAACCAGAAGTTCTACTTTTTCATGACGGCCTCCTTACTCGGCGGATTCCATGACCAGGGAAATGGCGGCGCACAGCCGCTGCCATCCTTCCGATTCGGATTCGAGCTGTATGGTTGCGGCTTTGGTGAGGCTGTAGAACTTGGCGTCGCGGCCGGCTTCGGTGGTCCTCCCTCGGATGTCAAGGTATGTAAATTTCTCTCCTTGACTACTTAGGAGAGTTACCCCTAAGCTACTCAGGAGAGGACATCATGGCCGAAGCCGAATTGCTGCCTGGCACACTTGATTTGCTGATTCTGAAGTCCGTTTCGCTGGGACCGCAACATGGGTACGGCATTCTGTTGCGTATTCAGCAAATCACGGGACAGGCGCTGAAGATCGAGCAAGGAGCGCTCTATCCGGCGCTGTTCAAGCTGGAGACGCGCGGCGATCTGGACGCGGAGTGGGGCGTTTCGGAGAACAACCGGCGGGCGAAGTTCTATTCACTGACAGCGGTTGGGCGCAAGCGCCTGAAGGCCGAGGTGGGAGCGTGGACGCGGCTGACGATGGCAATGACAGCGGCGTTAAATGCAAGCGCGGAGGAGTTGTAACGATGCGAAAGATTTGGCGGGCGATTTGGAACCGGCAGCGTTTCGAAGACGACTTGGCCGACGAGATGCGATTTCATGTGGAGGCGCGGGCGGCGGATTTAGAGCGAGCGGGATGGGACAAAGCGAAAGCCCTGCGGGAGGCACGGTTGGAGTTGGGGGCGGCCGAGCATCATAAGGAAGCCTGCAGGCAGGCGCGGGGACTGCGCTGGCTGGATGAGTTCCGGCTGGATTTGCTGTATGCACTGCGCGGGTTGGGGCGCAACAAGGCGTTCGCGGCGGTGGCGATCGCCACGCTGGCGTTGGGTATTGGGGCGAACGCGGCGATCTTCGCGCTGGTGAACTCGGTGCTGCTGAAGGCGCTGCCGGTGCCGAATCCGGAGCAGTTGCAGGCGGTGTACTGGGTGCTTCCAGGCGAAAAGAAGACTTTTCATACGAACTCGTCGGGTAGAGCGATGCGGGAAGGCAACGTTCGCGTGCGGAACATGTTCTCGTATCCGCACTTCGAGCGGCTTCGCGCCGAGTTGGCTCCGAAGGCGGATTTGTTCGGGCACGAGGGGCTGGGACGGATCAACGTGACGGTGCATGGGCAGGCGCAATTGGCGCGCGGTCTGGCCACGTCGTGGAACTACTTCAGCGCGCTACGCGTAGCGCCGCAACTGGGCCGGACGTTCGTGCCGGAAGACGAGACAGCCGCCACGCCGGCGCTGGTGGTTCTGTTGAGCCATGCGTATTGGCGGAACACGTTCGGGGGCGACCGGTCCATTCTTGGGCGGGAGATCGGGATCGGCGACCAGAAGGCCACGGTAGTGGGAATACTTCCGCCGGGTTTCCATGGCATTGACCCAGGAGAATCGATGGATGTGGTGATGACGCTCACGGCATGGGACCAGATTTCCAAAGCGGAGAGCCGGAACGATGCGCGCCGGTGGTGGGTAAAGATGATGGCGCGGCTGCAGCCGGGGACAACGGCGGCTCAGTTGCGCGAGGAGACCGAGACTCGGCTGGTGAATCTGTTGCGCGCCGAGCCGGTGCGCGAGCATTATGATGCGCCGAAGATCCGGCTAATCGATGGAACACGCGGGTTGCACTGGATGCGGCAGGAGATCGAGAAGCCGCTGCAACTGGTGATGCTGACGGCGCTGCTGATTTTGCTGATGGCGGCGGTGAACGTGGGCGGGTTGATGCTGGCGCGTTCGGAGTCGCGCGTGGCGGAGACGAGCGCGCGGCTAGCGTTGGGGGCGGGGAGGCTGCGAGTGGCGCGGCAGCATTTGACCGAGAGCCTGGTGCTGGCGCTGGCGGGACTAGCGGGCGGGTTGTTTCTGGCCGGTGTATTTGGGAGTGCGCTTGTGTCGCTACTGGCGCGCGGCGGGCAGGCACCCGAGTTCAACCTTTTGCCCGATGCGCGATTCGCGGCGATTGCGCTGGCGGGCACGCTGGTGACGGCGATGGTGTTTGGGTTGTATCCGGCGTGGAGAAGTTCGCGGCTGCAACTTGGTCCGGCAATGAAGCGGGCCGGTGGAGCGCGCACGGGGCGGCTGCCGATGGGCAAAGTGCTGGTGGCGACTCAGGTGGGGCTGTCACTGGTGCTGCTGATCGCGGCGGGCGGTTTTCTGCGGACGATATGGAACCTGCGCTCGCTCACGCTTGGTTTTACTCCTGACCACTTGCTTGTCTTTTCAGCCGACCCCACGCAGGCAGGCTACCGCGATCAACAAGTGGTGGACTATTACAACCGCGCCCAACAGAGCCTATCGGCGGCGCCCGGCGTACGATTGGCATCGTTTTCCCGATATGGCTTCCTGCAGGGTGGAGCTCAGTCGACCGGATTCTCGATCGGGGATTCGAAAGGCGGGCCGCCGCGGGATCTGGGTGGAGTTCGTGTACACAGCATCGCGCCGGGGTACTTCGAGACGGTGGGCGTTCCGCTCCTGGCGGGAAGGAGCGTACGCAACTCCGATACTCAGAAGGCGCAGCGCGTGATCCTGATCAACCAAAAGCTGGCGCGGCTCGTGCGGCCGGATGGAGGATCGCCGATCGGTCTCACGCTGATTGAAGGGGATCGAGCGAGAACGCCTTACGAGATTATCGGTGTGACCGGGGACGCGAAATACAACAGCCTTCGCGACGACGTGCCGCTCACTGTCTACCGGCCATTCGCGCAGACCAACATTCGCGGCGCAACGTTTTTCGTCAAGAGCAGCGGCGATCCGCTCTCGATGGCGAGTACCGTGCGGCGGGTGATGAGCGCGGTGGATTCGAGTGTCCCTATTTACGACATGCGCACGCAGGAGGAGCAGATCAGCCTGGCGATGGAACGGGAGCGTTCGCTGGCGAAGTTGTTGGCCGGGTTTGGCGTGCTTGCGTTGTTGCTGGCGGCGGTGGGCGTGTATGGGGTGCTGTCGTATTCGGTGACGCGGAGAACTTCCGAAATCGGAGTGCGATTGGCGCTGGGCGCGCAGCCGGCGGCGCTGCGAACAATGATCGTGCGGGAGTCGTTGCCGGCGGTGGTCGTAGGTGGAGCCTGTGGCTTATACGCTGCGTGGTGGTTCACGCGGTTGCTGGAGAGCTTCCTGTTCGGTGTGAAACCGATGGATGAACCGTCGGTGGCCGGAGCCGTGGCCGTACTGGGACTAGCGGCGGCATTCGCTACGCTGATTCCCGCGTATCGCGCCTCGCGCGTGTCGCCGATGAGCGCTCTGAGATACGAGTAAGGCAAGCAACGGAGCTCTGTACCATAAAAGCCTGTGTTTTACTAGCCTCGCTGGAAATTTTACGTTGTAGATACTCACAATTACGTGTAGTAAGGTTGGGCACGTTCTTTCACAAAGGACGTGCTTTTTGTTTTAGCAAGCAAACAGACCCTGGACTCTTAAAAACATTTCCTTTAAATTGTGATAGTTAGCAAGGAGACGATGCGCTCCGACCCTAGTTTGGCATGAGCCGTGCCTACAGAACAGCCGTCAACCTAACTCGTTGGCAAGAGTGAAAAAGGGGCTAGGACCCAAAGGGAGGATCCAGACAAATGGACACGATCAATTACACCCAGACAGACGTAAACGAGACTCCGCGGCGCGGAGGTTGGGCGGTTTGGTTTATCGGAGGCCTGGCTATCGCCTTGGCAGGCGTGAGCGGCTATGAATTTCACCGCATCAATCAGCTCGAGCAGAAGTTGTCGAGTATGAGCACGGTCACCCAGAATGACCTGGCGGCTATTCGGGAATCGACGTCGAGCACGGCGATGGCAATGCGTAGCACGGTTGACGCGCTCGGCCAGCAACTGGAGGCCAAGACGACCCAGGCTACGGCGGGTTACCAGAGGACCCTGGCGAATGCACGTATGCACGCCGAGAAGCTGGTGAAGCAGGTCAACGAGCAGAATCAAGCCAACCAGGAACGGTTGAACGCGGAATTGGGCGAGGTCAGATCGACGGCGACGGCGAACGCGGAGAAAGTGACGGGGTTGGAGTCCAACCTGGGCACCGTAAAAACGGAAGTCACGGAAACGCGCTCGATGCTAGATGGCGCCGTAGGCGATCTGAAGAGCGTACGTGGCGATTTAGGCGTCCAGAGCGGCCTGATCGCCACGAACGCCAAGGAACTTGCCGCGCTTCGCGAATTGGGCGAACGGAACTACTTTGAGTTCACGATCTCGAAGAAGAATACGCCGACCAAGGTGGGCACCATCACGCTGGCGTTGAAGAAGTCCGACGTGAAGCGGAACAAATTCAACGTGGAAGTGATCGCCGACGACAAGCGCGTAGAGAAGAAGGACAAGACGATCAACGAACCTGTCCAGTTCTACGTGAGCGGCGCGCGGATGCCCTATGAGTTAGTAGTCAACGAAGTAGCAAAGGACAAGATTGTAGGCTACCTGGCGACGCCGAAGGTAATGAGCGCTCGCCGCTAGCCACGCGGACTAGTACGCGACCCAGACCGCGTACGTGGTTTAGAAGAAGCAGCCCGCGTCCTGCCGGCGAACAGGGCGGGACGCGGGTGAAACGATAGATACCCTCTCTCCCTCTCGGAAATCCTCCAAATGTCCGAGAAAACTAACGGGCTCGGGACTCCACCCCGAGCCCGTACCTTTTTGTAAGGCCCTCAAGCAATAGCCGCGATTCCGAGAACAACCATTGCCACTCCCGCGACGCGGGCGGCGATAGCGCCTGCAGGTCCGATCTTCTCAATCAGAACGAAGCCGCTCAGGGCAGCGACCCAGATAAGGTTCATGACTCCCACGACAAAGAGCACGCACATCAGCGCCCAGCAACAACCAAGGCAATATGCGCCATGTCGAAAGCCCATCTTGACGGCGCCCGTTGTTCCGTCGTGCCAGTTCGTCATCAGGAATCCGAGCGGGCTTCGGCAGTGAGTCAGGCAACTGCTTTTCCAGGGCGTCAATTGATAGGCGCCGGCGGCTATCAGAATTGTGCCGCTCAGGAGGCCGCTCGATGATGCCATCATGGCGGACAGCATCGCCGCCTGGTGCAATGCCCACTGAGCAACGGCGGCGCCAGCACTGAAGCCGGTCCATACGACGACGTATCCGAGCCCGAATGCCAGGGTTGCCAGCGACACACCGTGCTCGCCGCGTCCCGCACGCGCCGCGGCAAACAGAAGCAGCATGGGCGTCGCGGAGGGAGCCATCATGCCGACCATCATTACCGCCCACATGGCGAATGTGAAGAAGACATCGGTGGCGCTCCACGACATGTCCATCGTCATTCCCATCTCGGCCATCATCGTGTGGTGCTCCATCTCGGCCGACATCTGACGATCGAGATGAACGAGATATGCCCAGGCGAGTAACGTAATGAGAACAACGCATCCCAGGATGAGGAGGCGGTCGCGGGCCGAGAGAACCGTAGCCCGCGGCGATGAGCTAAGCACTCTGCCAGGAAAACGGCGCGTACTGTCCGTTGTTCTTCCCGGTGACATCGTCCCACGCCAAGCCCAGTGCATGTACGTGGCTCTTGGTAGCGTGGGCGAGCGCGAAGCGATCCGCAGCCGGATGGCCCGTGTTGTCCAAGTGCAGCGGCTCGGTGGACTCCGGATTGATGCCCATGGCGCCTTCGGCGGCCATATCGACCAGGTTTGAAGCGTTGACGGACCACTTGGCTCCACTGCGATCGAAGCGTATCGGCGCTATTTCCACACCCAGAAATTTGCCGATTAGGCCGGAAAGAGCGGACATCGGCCCACCGGCGGCACCGCTCGCAATGGCGGTAATGGCATCACGCTGATCGAGGCTTGCCCGCTCATCGGCGATCAGGCCGACGGACCAGTTCCCCTTCGCCATGGCCTCCGGTGTGAATCCGAGGACAATGAAGCCCAGGCCATCGAGCGAGACGCTACCATAGCTCCCACGATCGACCTGAAATGCCATAGCAAAATTGCATGTTCCTTTGCTCGGGTTGAGAGCCATTTGCCCGGGCACGCAAGGGCAAATGAAATCGCAACTGCAGGTTTCGTAATACTGCCCGCTCACTTTCCACGCCGGCGTTGCCATCGCTTCACCTCCCGTGCTGCTCATTATAGTTTGAAGGTTTACACAATGGTTTGAGGACGGGCCAGAAAGCCACGCCGAATTTCTTGGCGACCAAGCTAGTGTTGTCGATGTTAGGTCTACAGCATTCGCAACACACTGCGCTCGGCGACGACGCAAGCAAAGGCTACCAACACTTCAGTCACAACCTCGCCCCCTACGCCGGCGACACGATTCAAATTCACGACGCGTGATGGCGGGCGAGTGTAGCAGATTACCTCTGATATTATTGGCCCGGAATGAATCGTCGAACCTTTTTC
>DASRHX010000270.1:0-3154 GCA_035650295.1 Bryobacteraceae bacterium
CGGTACCGGACGGATTTGAAGACGCGGAGTCTGCACCTCGTAAGGGTTCGAACTGCCGAACGGGCGCACACCAATTTGGAGCCAGTAGGCGTTCCCGTCGAAAGTGAAGGAAGCAAAATCGATGTTGGTGGTGAGCAGGCCCTTGTTGAGATAAGCCGGCGCGTGGGTGACGGTCGCCAGCGACACGCCGCCGCTCGGCACATTGTAGAGCTCAAAGGTGATGTCGTGCGGACCATTAGCCGGGTTGCCCTTGTAGGTGAGGTAGCCCTGGTAATTAAAGGCCGTGCCCATTGGTGCGGCGCCGATCAAGCTCGTGGCGACGTGCAGCAGCAGGATTGGAAGGATGACTTTTGAGTATGCGTGCATAACTGGTTCTTTTGTTTTCGTTGAAAGCTCTAAGGTTGGTTAAGTCGGTAGAACCGATTCCCGCTGACCACAGCCTGGGTGACGGTGTTGTCCTCACCATTCACGACGACCGGCGAGCCGACATCGGTCCAGGCGGCCGAAGGGTCGAGCGTGGAGGATTGTCGGAGCACCCAACCCGAAGCAGACGCGGGCCAGGAAATGATCACCGAGTTCGGGACAGTGAGCGAAATGCGCAGCAAAGGCGGGTCGAGAGGCTGCAGCGCGGCCGCGATGCTCAAGAAGCCGCCTTCCAATCCGTAATCGCCACCGTTGATCCGCCCGGCCTCGGGCTGGCCGAGCGTGGAAATCAACTCGAAATCTCCGCCGTTGCTGTCGCCGGCCCCACCAGCCACGGAATGCCAATCGAGGGTGAAATCCTTGGCGCTCAAGTGATGAGAGAAAAACAACATGGAGGCCGACAGAAGATTAAGCGTGTGTCTCATAGTAGCGTGGCCGCTTTGCGGTGAGCGGCTGACCGTTCATCTCCTTTCAGAACGGTTTTTCGGAAAAGGTAACGAGGAACTTATTTCGTCGAGGAGGACGGTGGCGCGCCCCAGTCCAGACTCAACGCGGCGAGCTCCGCGCGCACACGGCGCAAGTCCCAAACTTGAATGCCGCGCGTCCATTCGAGCGCCAAGAGCGAATTACCATCGGGCGTGAATCGAAGCCACGAGATCGGGACGCTGCCCGGCGCTTCGAGATCGGCGAGGATACGGCCGGTGTCCGCTTCCAGCAGCCGTACCGCTCGAGCCTCCTTGATCACTGCGAGGATGCGTCCATCCGGACTGAAGGCGCTGGCTTGAACGCGCTCGGTGGTGTCCGAAGTCCGATAGCGTTCGCGCCAGGAACCCACGTCCCAGACCTGGTAACACCCCGAGCCGCTCACCAGCAGGCGACTATCCGGGCTGAAGGTGACTGTCGCCGAACCATTCACGGCCAGTTCACGCGCCCGGGCGCGCGTGGCCAGATCCCAGATTCTAACTCCGTGACCTTTCCAGGTTCCGCTGGCCCCCCAACGACCGTCCGGGCTGATCGCGACGAACTGGGCATTCACATGATTGGTGAGCCTGAACTGGTTGGCGGGGTTGCCGACTTCGCAAAAGACCAGCCTGTCCTTCTCGAAATCGGCCGCAAGCACCCAACGGCCATCGGCCGTCAGTGAAGCATGTTTGAACACCCCATCGCGGATCAGCTCGCGCGGACCGAGCGGGGCTTCATTGGGCTGTGCGTCAGTGATGAGCTTCAAGGGCCAGCGGGCGATGCCTGCGTCGCCACAGGTCAAGAGCGCCTGCCCGTCCGGCGTGAAGATGACTGACCGACAACCGTTGATGCTTTGGAACGCACGCGGCCGGCCGCTTGCCAAATCCATGAGCCGCACGCCATCCGCGTAAGAGGCGGCGATGAGCTTTCCATCCGGACTCATATCGAGGGACCAGGCGCCTCGCTGATCACCGAGCGGAACCGGATGCCGACGAAAGCCGGTACTCGCTGCGATCTCGAACTTGCCGAGCACCGGACCGCGCTCGATGCCGGCGAGCCACCGGGCATCTGAGCTGAATTGCGGCGTCCATAACTCGTAATCGCGCGCGATTACGGCCAACGAACGTGCCGGCCAGTTCCAAAACCGAACGGAACGATCCCACGAGCCGCTGGCCAGCCAGTCCCCGGCTGGTGCGAATGCAAGGGCGACCACGGTATCGTCGTGCCCTTTCCAGGTTTCCGGCTCAGTGTCCGAGTCCATTTCCCATGCGAACAACCAGCCATTCTCCACGCCAGACACCAGGTGTTTTCCGTCCGGGCTCCAACTATGAGTGCTGATTGGAGATGGGTGCGTGAGGGTGCGAACCACCGATCCCGACTCCAGGTTTCGTAATTCGATATTCCGGCTTCTGAACCACTGGACCGCGAAATACTTTTCCTGTGGATGAACTGTCAGGTGCCAAAGGCCACGGCTCGCAGGCTGACGCCATAATTCCCGGCGTTCCGGTATCGAGAGGCAGCGAATGAGGCCGGATCTCTCGGCAGCGAGCAAGCGCTGGCTGTCCGGGGTAAATTCACCTGGCACATCGCCCGGTCCCCAATTCAGTACTGGGTTTTGCGTGGCCGTGTCCCAAACCACATTCGATCCGGTCGAATAGCTGACCGCCAGATAATGTTCATCCGGACTAAATTGGAAGCGCTCCGCAACTCCACCCACGGCGGCAAAGGCCGTCTCTTCGCGGGCATCCTCGGCCCGAAACAACTTTACCCGTCCGCTGGTGCGCGACGCCACGGCGAATCGGGTCAGGCTCGGACCGAATGCCGTCACGAACGCAGGGTAGGAATTAGTCCATAGGGGCACGAACCGAAGGTCGGGCAGGGCCAGCGCCGCGATGGCTTCCTGGCGCAATTCCAATGTCGAGCGAAGTGTAGCAGCGCGCGTTATCGCTTCAAGCGCGCGATGGCGCTGGCCCGCCTCGCCGCTGCGCCGCTCGGCTCGCGCCTGCTCCACCAACGAGCGCCAGAGCTTTTCTTTGGCATCAGTCTCAGCGCCGCCCGCGCGCTCCGCTTCGCGGCGCGCGTCGACGGCATTGGCCTCCGCGCGACGCCACTGCCAGGCTACACCGGTGACTCCGGCCAGGAGGACAACCGCGAGTCCGCCCCAGAGCGCGGCGAAACCGGGCTTGCGGCGGCACCAGCGGAAGAATCTTTCCGTTCTCGTCGTCGGTCGGGCGAGAATAGATTCGTCGCGGAGGAAGCGGCCCAGTTC
>DASRHX010000271.1:0-14564 GCA_035650295.1 Bryobacteraceae bacterium
CGGCACGCCGCACGGGCGACCCGATTCGCGATGCGGAAAATATTCGGGAGCTGCTCGCCTCGTTGAAGGAAGAGTCCGAGCTCACCATGTGCACCGACGTGGACCGCAACGACAAGTCGCGTGTGAGCGTTCCCGGCTCGGTGAGTGTCATCGGACGCAGGTTGATTGAATCCTACGCGGGCGTGTTTCACACCGTAGATCACGTGGAGTCGACGCTTGACGAGGGCATGGATGCGTTGGACGCGTTCCTCACGCACATGTGGGCTGTGACGGTGATTGGCGCGCCGAAGAAGGCCGCGGCGCAGGAGATTGAGAACACCGAGAAGGATGCGCGCGGCTGGTACGGCGGCGCGGTCGGCATGATCTCACTCAACGGCGACATCAACACCGGCATCCTGATTCGCACGGTGCACTTGCGTAATGGCATCGCCGAATATCCCGTTGGAGCAACGCTGCTCTATGATTCGATTCCCTCGAACGAGGAACTGGAGACTCGGCAGAAGGCGACTGGATTCTTCAACGTCATGGCCGAATCGCGGGGCGTGACGAAGAAGAGAGCCAGCGCGCGCCGGAAGGTCGGTGAAGGCGTGAAGATGCTGCTGGTGGACAACGACGACTGCTTCATCCACACGCTAGCAAATTACTCTCGGCAAACCGGTGCGGAGGTTGTGACGTACCGCGCTGGATTCCCGCTGGAGATGATCGAACAAATCAAGCCGGATTTGATTTTGATCTCACCGGGCCCGGGCCGTCCCTCTGACTTCGGCGTTCCGGACGTGGTCAAACATGCTGTTCGCCTGGGTGTTCCCGTATTTGGCGTATGTCTTGGTTTGCAGGGCATCGTGGAAGCCTTCGGTGGCGAGTTGGGTGTGCTCGACTATCCCATGCATGGCAAGCCGTCGCTAGTGAAACATCGCGGCGTAGGCGTGTTCGAAGGGCTGCCCGGAGAGTTCAAGGTGGGTCGTTACCATTCGCTCTACGCGATCCCCGGGAAGTTACCGGCGGTGCTCGAAGTGACGGCCGAATCCGATGACGGCATCATCATGGGTGTGCGTCACCGCACGTTGCCCGTGGAAGCGGTGCAGTTCCATCCGGAATCGCTGCTTACGCTGGAAGGTGAGGCAGGATTCCGGATCATTGAAAACGTAGTGCGTGCCTCCAAGGCGGTTCGCGCGGCACGCTGATGGTGGGACGTGTACTGATCTTTCTCGCCGCGGCGTCGGTCACTAGTGTCTTTTTCATCAATCTCTGCGGCACAATTTTTCAATGCGGGTGCCAATCGCTGTGGGAGGCCGCCGACCGCTTCTGCAATATCCACGCCGCGCACGGACGGCACTGTCCGTGGTGTTCCTTCGGCAGCACGGGACACGCGATTGTCTATGGTTCCATGCTGCTTGCACAAGCCGTGGCGAGTTTCGGACCGTGGCTTCGAACTCCGCTCCTTCGGCTCGTCATAGCGCTTGCCGCGTTTCCCACTACAGGATTTGCACTAGCGCTTCTACTGGGGGGAATCACTCAGTACTGGGACTAGGGGGTACTTGTACAAATCCTTGCGTACCCGCATACTAGAAGTGCAATATGGGTGACGCGAACTTCATTCTCTTTCTGGCCGTGGTAGTTTGGTTGGCCATCGACCTCACGGGCGGTGGCGGCGGCAAGCGTGACCGGCTGCGCCTGCCGGCACTTGGTTAGCACTTCTCTCTCCTCCCCTTCGATATCCTAAAATTCTGCGAATGCCATCCGTGTGCGTAGTGGGCGGAGGCCTGGCCGGACTTGCCGCGGCAGCCGCCCTGGGCGACGCCGGCTTTGATGTCGAACTCTTTGAATCGCGCGGATTCCTCGGCGGCCGCGCCACTTCGTATCCCGTGCCCGGCGCCGAAGGGGAAGTGATCGACAACTGCCAGCACATTCTGCTGGGCTGTTGCGTGAACCTGATCGACTTCTACAGGCGCTTGGGCGTGGCGGAAAAAGTTCACTACTATCGCGAGTTCACCTTTCTGGAGCCGGGCGGGCGCATGTCGAAGTTACGCGCGGCCACATTGCCCGCCCCGCTACACTTTGGCCCTTCGTTCCTCTCCATGCCGTGTTTCGAATGGAGCGATCGTGTTTCGATCGCCCGCGGCATGTTGGCAATGATGCGCGAACACCGGCGCACGGACCTGGATTCGATCACCATGCTCGATTGGCTGCGCGCCCATCGCCAGACGACACGCGCTATCGATTGGTTCTGGAGCCAGGTGCTCGTAAGCGCGATCAACGAAGACCTTGGCCGAATGGCCGCCTCCCACGGCTTTCAGGTGTTCCGCCTGGGATTCCTTGCCGGAGCCGCGTCAAGCTCCATGGGTATTCCGGCTGTGCCGTTAGCCGATTTGTATAGCCAGGAGGCGTGGAGCCGGTTCCCGCGGGTGCGCATTCAGACACGCGCGCAAGTGGATTCGGTGGAAGGAGGTGTAGGACTGGCGGCGGGAGAGCGGCGCGATCCTGACGCAATAGTGCTCGCCATTCCATTTGAGCGTGCCTCGGCCATTGCTCCGCACGTTGGCTTGAATTTTGAGGGTTGGGATCATTCGCCGATTACGGGCATCCATATCTGGTTCGACCGCGCGATTACTGGGCTGCCACACGCCACGCTGCTCGGCCGCACCATCCAGTGGATGTTCAATAAGCGGGACGGCCGGCACATTCAACTTGTCGTGAGTGCTTCGCGCAGCCTGACGGAGATGCCACGAGCCGAGGTGATCGACCTGGCGCTACGGGAGCTGGCGGAGTTCATCCCGGCGGCCGCTCAGGCACGCGTGGAGCGCGCCCACGTCGTGAAGGAAATTCGGGCGACCTTCTCGGCGAAGCCTGGTCTGGAAATGGTGCGGCCAAAGGCCGAGACGAGCGATCCAAAATTGTTCCTGGCGGGCGATTGGACCAGCTCGGGGTGGCCGGCGACGATGGAGGGCGCGGTTCGCAGTGGCTATCTGGCGGCCGAGGCCGTGTGCCGGAAGTTGGGGAGTCCGCGCCAATATTTGAAACCGGATGTGGCTTGAGGCAGTAAACTATAGGTATGCCAACCCGAAGAGCACTGCTTGCGGCGTTCATGCCGGCCTTGCTCCTTGCCGACGATCCACAGACCACCGTGATTACCGTTGAGGTGAAGAACTTGGATGGTAAGCCCGTGGAACGCGCCTCCGTGATCGTGCGCTTCGCCGAAGGCCGCAGCATCAGAAAGTTCGGCAAAAAGACGGTTCTGAACTGGGAACTGCGAACGAACCAGATCGGCGTGGCGAAGATTCCCGCCATTCCGCAAGGCAAGATTCTCGTGCAGGTGATCGCCAAGGGCTACCAAACTTTCGGCGACACTATCGAGATCAACGAGCCCGAGCGGACGATCGAAGTGAAGCTTAAACCTCCGCAGCCGCAGTTCTCGGCGCATTAGCAAGGCAACGTTGGGCGCAGACCTTTGCGAAGCTAGATAAAGCAGTACCGGCTGACCTGAAAAAACTCCGCCAGCTTGTACGCAGCGCTTTTGCTGATCGGCCGGTGACCGGATAGACTTCAGCACGCAGGCGGGGAACGCTCCGGATCCGGTTCACGCCGCGAGTTCCCTCCGATTGCGGGGTTTCAAGGGCTGATGAGCCACGAGCAGCTTGACATATCCGGCATCGACGATCATGATTTCCAACCTCCTTTGTCACGCTCCGGATGGCTCAGCAAGCGTCGAGGCGCACTCGCTACGGTACCAGCATCCGAATCGCCGCTGGCAGCACGCGGACCTCAATCGGAAGCGTGCCCAGCGCCTCGCCATCGACCTCGATCGATACGCGGGCATCAGATGTCGCGCGAATTTGCTTCGCACGGTTGTGATGTATTTTGGCGTGCTCGTATACGTTGTCGGAATAGAGAACTCGGAGATCCTTGGCTAACGTGAGCATGCCGAGGGAGTCGATCACCGTAACTTCCAATACGCCGTCATCGAGAAGAGCTTTTGGGCAGATGTGCATACCGCCGCCGTGATAACGGCCATTTCCGATGGCGATGTTGAGAATCTTATGCGTCGTGGGCGCGCCGCCATCGAGCGATAACTCGACCGTCTTCGCCTGATAGCGGAAGAAGACCTCCACCGTGGCATACATGAAGGCGGCCTTGCCACTCATAGAGCTAAGCGCGTTCTTGGCGCGCGTGGCCACTTCGCCACCCATGCCAAAGCTGGTGAGATTGATGAAGTAGCGCGAGGCGCGCCCACCGCCGTGACGTTCGAAGTTGATATGCCCGACATCAATGGTCTTCGTCTTGCCCGCGAGGACGACGCCAACGGCTGCGGCCATGTCACAAATGCCTAGTGTGCGTTGAAAATCGCCGCCCGTGCCCATGGGCAGTATGCCGAGCTCGGCCGCGGGATTGATTAGCTGACCATCTCGAAAGAAACCGTTGAGCGTCTCACTGATCGTTCCATCCCCTCCCACGGCGAGAATGCGCTCGAATCCTTCGTCAAGAAGTTTTGCGGCGAGTTCGCTTGCGTGATTGGGCCGCTGCGAAAACAGGGCCTCAACGAGACCGACCTGTTGTACGATCTTTGGCCAGTGGGCTGCGGCCGCGCCGCCGGCTGCACGCGGGTTCACTATCGCCGCGGTGCGCGCACTCATATGGCGCCTCGAGCACGCAGGTCCTCGACAGTATCGCGCAGCGTCTCCAGCGGGTCACGGGCTTGGAAACCAAGCTCGCGGGCAGCCTTGGTGGAATCGCAATACCAAAAGTAGCCGCTCATCTCGATCGTCTCGTCGTCGAGCGTGAACTTACGTCCCAGCAGCGGCATCAAGGTGCGCAGCAGTGGCGCGCTCAACCGCACGAGCCAAGTGGGGCTACTCATCAAGGGGGGCTTTAGACCAGCGATGCCGCAGGTTTCCTGGATAATCCGTTTGAAGGTCCAGTTGACGCCGCCCAGCAGGTAGCATTCGCCTATGCGGCCTCGCTCCATCGCGGCGATGGTACCAGCTGCCGCGTCGCGCACATCGACAAAACTCATGCCACCGGTGGGATAAGTCATGATCTGTCCTTCGAAGAGATGGACGATATCGCCAGTGGAGGAGCAACGCTCATCGCCCGGTCCGAGCAGCAGCGCCGGGTTCACGATCGCGGCGGGAAGCGACTTCGTCCGGCATAGAGCAAGCACCTCCTCTTCAGCGGCAATTTTTGATGCGTAGTAGCCCCAGCGCCGCGTGGTTTCGTGTTGAAAGCCGGCGGCTTCGCCGTGAATTACCGGTTCCCGGGTTACGGCGATCGTGCCGGAAGAACTCACAATCACTAGGCGCTCGACGCCGTGGCGCAGCGCAGCGTCGCAAACGTGACGCGTGCCGTTTACGTGCACATCGAAGAGCTTGTCGCGGTCGTGCGGGTCACGCGAAACGATTCCTGCCAAGTGGTACACACTGCCTACGCCGGCAATGGCGCGATCCACGGCTGCCGAGTCCGTCACATCGCCGTGCACGATCTCGATGTCCGGTTGATTGTCGTAGCTCGAACGTCCGCGGCAGAGTAGTCGCAGGCCTCGCTCCCCGCGCGTGCGTAGCTGGCCGACGAGGTGCTTGCCGAGGAAGCCCGTCGCGCCGGTGATCAGCACCGGTTTCATTTCAAATCCACCACGGTCCAGTTTCTCGCCTGTGCAAGCTCGCGGAGCTTCCTCGTCGGGTTGGTCGCGATGGGCTCGCCCACCGCTTCGAGCATTGGCACATCGGACATGCTATCGGAATAGGCGCGGCAGACGGCGGAATCGGCGCGGTGGTGGGCGCAGAGGCCGCGGATCGCGGCGACCTTTTCCGGACCGGCGATAATGGGTTCGATCAAGTCGCCCGTTGCGACACCGGCGCTGAATCGCAGACGGTTGGTGACAGCCTCGCCGAACCCAAATTGCTCGATGAGAGGTTGAATTGCGAAGTCGAGGCTTCCGGTGAGCAAGATGGTGCGGAAACCCTCGCGGCGGTCGCGTTCCACTAGCTCTCGTGCGCCAGGAAAGGTCGCCGGGCGCAGCACCGCGTCATGCATCCGCGGCGCGTTTGCGCTCATCCACTCCAGGCGCAAGCCAGCGTATTCACGGAAGAATACCTCGTTGAATCGCCGCCGCGAGTGCTTCTCCAGCACGAGCCATTGTGGAGCCCGCACGAGAGCACGGGCGTAGCGCCAACCCGCATGTGCTTGCGGATGATTGCGGGCGAACCACAAGTATTGCGAGACGACATTGCTGGAGACGAGCGTGCCGTCCAGATCGTAGAACGCGAGTTTGGCCGCCATCAGGCGCGCGCCGCCGCCATGTTCTGGAAGTTTTTCTTATGACGCCACGCGACGAACATCAGGAAGAAAAGTCCGAACAGCGCCGATACGAGATCTTCGCGCGCGAACAGAATCGCGACGAAGAGCGCGTAACCCGTAAGCGAGGCGCGTGTGCCCGCTTCCACCCATTTCCGCTTCTTGCCCACCCAGCGCAACAGCATGTAAAGAAGTACCATCGGAGGCACATAGAGCGGATAAAGGTAGACCATCACTCCAGCTGATGTTGCGATGCCCTTTCCGCCGTTGAATTTCAGCCACGGCGAGAAGCAGTGGCCGAGGATGGCGGCGAGTCCATACAGCCACAGCGTTGCGTTTGAATCGCCGTGCCGGGTCACCAGCCAGATGGAAAATAGACCCTTGCCGAGGTCGCCAATGAGAGTGACCGCGGCACGCCATTTGGAGAAACGCAAGACGTTGTTGAAGCCTGGATTCCCCGATCCTTCCTTCAAGATGTCGATTCCGGTTCCCATCATCGCCAGTACGGCGAAGGGAATGGAGCCAATGAAATAACAGGCGGCCAGCCGCAGCAACAGGGCCGCGTCCAGTTCAGGCATAGAGCTCGGCGATTGCCTCGCGGATGCGGTTCCTCAACTCGACCACACTCGCGCCGGGATCCATCGCCGCGCCGGCCCGAGCTGTTGTGCGCAGACGAAATTCATCCATGGCGAGGGGTACGACAGAAGCACCAGCCTCCTGCGCCGCGCGAAGGGCAGAGAGGCGGAAGCGGCAACGCTCAGCAGCCACGCCGACAGGGGCGTCGGGGAACAAGACAACAACATCGCCGCGACGCAGAGCGGCTACCATCTCGGCGTGTGTATTGGCCACCGAGGAACGAAGCAGCGATTCCGAGGCGCCGAGAACGCCATGGAGAGCTTCACCGCCGGCGAGGGTGACGCGCCGTTCGAGACATGCCGCGAGCGCCACGGGATCGGGATGGCCGCAGCGATTGGCGACTACCAGGCAGCCGGCTTTGGGAAGCGTTCCTTCCATCACCGCATGCCGGCCCGCGAGGGAGAGAGCCGTACGCGCGAAACCTGCTGTCCAGCCGGGCTTGCCAAACCCGCGAATCATTGCGCCGCCGAAACGCGCCACCGCGCGGGCAGCGTTGAAACGCAGCCGCTGAGTTGCATTGCGCGCCGCGCGTTTTAATCCCGATGCAGCGAGCGCTCCAAAATTCTGTTGCCAAAGCGCCGCCATCTCGACCGTTGCCGAGCGTCCTTCGCGACCCAGACAACGCTGTTGATAATGTGCAATCGCCTCACCCCGGCGCAGCTTTCCGTTTTGCGTTTTGGGCAGGGTGCCCGGTGTGATTACGAAGACTTCGTCCGGCGGTTCGCCAAGCGCCGCTTCCACGGAACTGCGCACACCTTCGCCGACGCGCCTTTGATCCGATGATGTCTCGGCGATCGATTCGACGATAACCACCAGGCGTTCGCTACCCGAAGCCGCATCGCGCACGCCGATAGCCGCGGCCGAACCGGCGCGCACACCCACTGCCTGCATTGCCGCCGCCTCGATTTGCTGCGGCGACAACGTGCGGCCCTTGCGAACGATGATGTCCTTCGAACGGCCCGTCATGGTCAGGCGGCCGTCTGAGAGATAGCCGACGTCGCCCGTGTCCGTCCATCCGTCACTGCCGCGCCCGGCCGCGCTTTGCGAGGACGCCCGGAACTGCACATGCCCGTTCCGAATGCGAATCTCCGCGCAATCGAGCGCCCTGCCAACCGAGTAGAAACCGTCGGCGTCGCAGTGCGCGCCTTCACCTGGCTCGGAGAGCGCGAGGGCCACTCCCGCTTCGGCGAGTCCGTAACCGGGGGCCATGGCATCTTCGCGAAAGCCGATGGTTGCGAAACGGCGCGCGAACCGCTCCACTGTTTCGCGTTGGATCGCCTCGCCTGCGTTCACTGCCATCCGCCAGCAACTGAGATCGACGCCTTCGACGGCCGACATCGGCATTTTGCGCGCGCACATCTCATAGGCGAAGTTCGGCGCCGCCGACAGCGTGCCGCGCGAATCGTGAATGGCCCAGAACCATGTTTCGGGCCGCTCGAGAATCTCCTTGGGAGACAGCAGCGTCAGCGGAATGCCATAGTACATGCTGAACAGCCAGCAACCAACCAGGCCGAGATCGCTCGACAAGGGCAGCCAGCTCACCACGGCATCGTGTCCGTTCACGTTCACGCGTTTGCCGATGGCGCGAATGTTTGCAAGCAGATTCGTGTGTGTAAGTGGAACGGCTTTGGGTTCGCCCGTGCTACCTGAGGTGAACTGCAGAAGCGCGGTTTCGTAGGGTTGCGGCAGCCGCTTATGCGTGCGTTGGCCCATCTCGCGCAGCGTGCGCACCTGCGCCACGCCGGCCACTCCCGGAACGCGCACGCGCAACATGCGCGCCAGCGAGCGAACTTGCTCGAAAGAGATGAGGAAGCGCGCGCCCGACTTACGCAGCAGATTGCTTTGGCGTTCCATGTACTCGCACAGCCGCGTTACGTCGGCGGGCGGAAATAGCGGCATCGGTATGGCGCCCGCGAGAATCACACCAAAAAATGCATACAAAAAGTCTTCGCCGTTGGGCAACAAGATCGCCACGGGCGCGCCGCGTTCCACGCCGTGCGCCAGAAGTCCGCGCGCAACAGTTTCGGCGGCGTCGAGAATCTGACCGCACGTGACGCCGCGCCCCGCACCAGCCTCGAGCAGATGTACTTGTGTCCGGCCCGGCGTGTGCTCGGCGTGCCACCGCAACGCATCGATCAGGGTTTGCGCGTTGACCGGCTCCGGGGCGATGTGGCCCGATGGCGGCACGATGCGGTACACGGACTCGGCGGACTTCTCTTGCGTCCCCTGTTGAATCGCCTTGGCCCAACCCGCCGGCGTGTCGGCCTGCTCGGCGATTTCATCGGGAAGCTCCATTTCAAGCTTCGCCTCGCAGCGGACCATCAACTCTACAAGGTCGAGACTGGCCAAGCCGAGATCGCGCTCAAACGACGAAGAAGGTTTCAGGTTTGCCGCGGCGCGTTCTTTGCCCTGCTGCTGCAGGAGCTCGCGCACGATCTCCACCACCTGCTGTTCGATGGTCAGTTGTTCGACTTGTGTTGGCGCCGGCATGTCCCCTGAACCTTATATCTTAAAAGACTTGCCCTTCATGAATTCGGCGGCCACCCATTTCTGGATGCCCTGCACTTCCTGGTCGATCCAGTAGCGCCGCCAGTCGATCCGCTCCGGCGTCCACGGTAGGCGTGTACGATCGGCGTCGGCGAGCTGCGCGTTGGCTGCACGGATGTTCTCTGCTTCAAATACGAACCGGTTGTCGAGCATGAACGGCTGATACAGCGCAAGCGTCTGTTCTCGGATGTTCACCTGCAGCCCCAGCATGCGGAGCTGCGTCGCAAGCGCACCAAGCGCGCGGCGTCCAGGTAGACGCGATCTCTGCGCCATCCTGCGCATGCCCGCGGCCAGGTACTGCAGTCCAGCGAGGCGTGCAATGAGACGCTCTCCGCGCCGCTTCGCTGTTGCCGCCGAAACTATCTTGACGCCACTCGTGGGAAGCCATTTCTTCTTCTCGCGGCGGTGCTCTTCGTACATCCACTCCACGATCTTGCCCAGCGGTACGGGATTCGAATCCGCTGTTCCGATCTGGTAGACCTTGTTCCTCACTCCACTGTGCAGTGCGGCGGCGGCAGTCAATATCGAAGTTGCTACTTGATCTACAGGCACCACTTCCATCGGTGCGTCCGCGCGCAACGGCCAATGCCGTAGGCCTGCCATGGCCATCATCACCAGCGGCGCTGCCGTGCGTCCGCCTTCGACCCAACCAGGGAAGGGAAATTCGAGCGCCGCCTCGACAATCGCAGGGCGTACGATGGCCCAATCGAGCCCAGGCTCGGAGGCGATGATCTGTTCACCGAGGCTCTTCGAATAGGTGTAGATATTGACCCAGCCCCACTGTGCAGCACGCTGCGTGCCGAGGTCGATCAGCTGCTGGGCGATCTCTTTGGTGGCGATTCGGCGCGGGCTGCGTGCCGCGCGCTCATGAATTCCCGCCACTTGCTCGCGAATGAACTTGATCTCTTCGTCGAAGCGGAAGCTGCGGTCGTTCGGCCCCTTACGGCGAGGATAGTAGCCGACGATGGGCTCGGATTCCTCCACCAGACCGTCGCTTTCGCCGCACACGAAGCAAGTGGAAATGTGCACGAGCTTCGCTTCCAACTTCTTGGCCACTGCGATCGAACTCTCAGCTCCATCGACGTTTGAGCGAAAGCTCTCGTCCACGGGCGGGAAAAACTCGACGAGCCCAGCGCAGTTAATGAGAATTCCGACACGCCCCCGCAACCTCTCCAGCGTCTCGTTACTGAGACCGAATTGCGGCTGCGACACATCGCCCTGGTGCAGAGTGATCTTCTCGCGCCACACTGCCGGCCCGGCGCGCTCGACAATCGCTTTCAAGGACGGAGAGCCGAGCACGTCCTTCTGGAAGCGCTCTTCGGGAGGATTACCCGCCTTGCCCCGCATCAGCAGGTGAAGGTGCTTGAAGTTGGGGAAGCGGTCAACCATGAGCCCCAAGACGACCTTCCCGACGAAGCCATTGGCTCCGGTGAGGAAGATTTCTGTGTCTCGAAATGCCTGTGTAGCGTCGATCAAGGAGGGCCGTACCCGGGTTGCGGATTCGTCTGCGCGCACGCCTGGCAATGTTCAAAAAAGACGTGCGCTACAATAGGCTAGCGACTGCGGCTATACGCTGTCAAGATCCTAGGCGCAGTTGTTTTCGCCTTGTCTTCGCAGCGCTTCCGCGCCTTAGATATGCTGCTGATCGACATCCTTCGCACATGGTTGTGGACTATCCCGGTCGTTGCCTTTCTCACCAGCATCGGCGGTACGATGTCGCTGATTGTCAGCCTCTTCAGTTCCACGGGACGCATGCAACATCAGATCGCCCGCGTCTGGGCGAGGATCGTGCTGTTTATCTCGGGCGTGAAGGTGACTGTCGAAGGAGTGGAGAAGATTCCACCCGGCGGCAGCTTCGTCTTCATCGCAAACCACCGCAGTTTTTACGACATTCCGCTCATTTTGCCGCAGATTGCCGTGCAGTTTCGCTTCCTTGCGAAAAAGAGTCTATTCAGCGTTCCGTTCCTGGGCATGCACTTGAAGCGCGCCGGGCACCTTGTGGTGAACCATAGCAATGCACGGGAGTCGCTACGCAGCATGAGCGACGCCGCACGTGTCATTCAGGAAAAAGAAGTGTCGATCCTCCTCTTCCCCGAAGGCGGCCGGACGTATGGCGATCTGGAGCCGTTCAAGGACGGTGCTGCTTATATCGCGATTAAGGCAGGCGTGCCGGTGATTCCCATCGGTGTGATTGGCGCGGGCAAGATTCTGGGCAATCACGGGCGCATCATTCGCGGCGGCCACGTTCATATCAAAGTCGGCGATCCCCTCTACACTCTCGACATGACGCTGGCGGACCTGAAGACACTGACGCGCATCATGGAAGAACGGGTAGGCGAGCTGATCGGACAAACCGTCGTCGCTTCTGCTCCGGAAAATGTCGGCGTTTGACGCTGTTGCTACCCTAAAGTGATGTTCTATGTCCGAACCATCCACCCCGAAGATAAACGAGTGGAAGTGGCTGGCTTCGATCTCGAACCCAAGATCGAGCAGGGACAAAGCGTATGCAAGCTCTTCGGCAGTTTTCTAGCCGATCATCCGGCCGAGTTCCGCGAGCGGCTGCCGTTTCTCAAGAACACGGACATCGAACTCCAGTGGGCCGCGGCTTCGGGCGGCGCGGCATTCGCGGCGTTTTTCGGTGAGGGCCACACTCTCTCCATCGGCGTGCTGCTGACGGGTGTGAACGAGGAATCCGATGCCCTCATGCTGGATGCGTTGCGCGAAAGCGTTGCAGTGCCCATGCTGGGCAAGGAAGCCGACGCGCTGCTCGAATCGCCCGAACGTCCGCTGATGCTGCAATTGCAGATGCCGGACCAGCCGGAGAAACTGCCGGCCGTGCAATTACTCTCAACAGCGCTCGCGAGCGTCTATTTCCGGACGATTCTTGCAGTCGACGCGGAGCGGAAAGCCGCCATCAGCGGCTCAAAGGCAGTGAACTGATTTCCACCATGTCGTTGAGTTTTCTCTGGGCGATTATCGTGAAGGCGCCCCTTATCATCGGCTCCACCATCTTCATGGGAACGATTTCGATGATCACGTCGGTATTCGATCCCGATGGCCGGCGCCAACATGCGATCTCCCGGAACTGGGCGCGCCAGCTGCTCTTTTTCGCGGGCATCCGGATGCGCGTTCGGGGGCTCGAACACGTCCGGCCAGGACAGCACTTCGTCTTCGCGGGCAATCATCTCAGCCTGTATGACACGCCCGTGGTGTTGGCTTGCATCCCACGCCAGTTTCTATTCCTCGTTAACGTCAAGTATGTAAAGCTGCCGTTCCTTGGCACACACCTGAAGCGCAGCGGCCACTTCGCTGTCGATCCGGACGACACGCGGGCGAGTTTGCGGATTCTCACCGACGCCGCACGCCGCATTCAGGAACTGGGCCTGAGCGTTCTGCTGTTCCCCGAAGGCCGCCGTTCGAATGCGGGCTTGCAGGACTTTAAGGAAGGCGTCGCCTATATCGCGATCAAGTCCGGCGCCCCGGTGGTTCCGTTCGCTCTCAAGGGCACTCGCGAGGTACTTCCGATTGGAAGCGGACATGTGCGAGGCGGCCCGGTCGAATTGCTGCTTGGCGAACCGATCGATCCGACTGCCTACACGCTGAAGCAACGGGAGGAGTTTACCGCGATTCTGCGGGAACGCATCGCCGCGCTTATGGAACAGCTCGACTCGGAAACGCAACCTCAAAGGGAAGCAGCGTGAGCATTACTGCTCCGAAGCCGGCTTTTACGCGCGACAGTCGTGAAAAGCATCTAAAGCGCCTGAGACAGGCATCCAAACAGGCTCCGTTCGACGTCCTCGTGCTGGGCGGCGGCATCAACGGCGCGGGTATTTTACGGGATCTTGCGCTGCGTGCCAGCGACGCTAAAAAGACCCTGCGGCTCGGATTGGTGGAGAAGCGCCACTTCGCTTCGGGCACCAGTAGCCGAAATTCACAGCTCTTGCACGGAGGCTTGCGCTATCTCAAGAACTTTGAATTCAGCCTCGTAAAAGAAGCGCTTCACGAGCGCTCGGCACTGAAGCGCATCGCACCCCATTTAGTCGACCCGCTTCCATTCCTGATCCCCTTCCACGGCGCGTTCGACAAGCTGTTCTACGGCTCGGGTCTTGTGCTCTACGACCTGCTCGCCGGAGAGGACAACATCGGCAAACGCCAATTTCTGTCCAAGGAAGAGACTCTGGAGTTGGAGCCGGGGCTCTGCGGCTATGGTCTCACCTCGGCCGGCGTTTACTACGACTGCAAGGTGCATTCGGCCCGCATGGTGCTCGAAAACATATTTGACTCGGCTCGCATGGGCGCAACGACCCTCAACTACACCGAAGCTCTCGAATGGCGCCTCGACGGTGATACATTCCGCGTCCGCATGCGCGAGCAGTTCTCGGGAGAAGAGTTCGCAGTTCACACTCGGCGGCTGGTGGATGCTCGCGGTCCGTGGGATGACGATGGCAAATTGCGCCTCGTTCGCGGTTCACACCTTATCTATCCCAAGCTCTCGACGTCGGACCATGCCATCGCGTACTTCCATAGTGACGGCCGCATCTTCTTCGTCATTCCGTGGGGATCCAACAACACGCGTTCACTAGTGGGCACCACGGACGCCGATCACTCAGGCAATGCCAATGATGTTCACATTTCCCCCGAGGAAGTCCATTACATTCGCGAGGTCGCGGCGGCGGTGTTTCCGCACTCGCGCGACATCGAGCCCATCGCGGCGTATAGCTCGTTGCGTCCTCTCGTCAAAACCGGCCAGCAGTCGGCGACCAAGACGAGCCGCGAGCACAGGATTTTCGAGGACCCGCCCGGTGTCGTTCGGATCACGGGAGGCAAATTCACTACCTATCGGGTGATGAGCGCCGAGGCAGCCGATCTGGCCTGGCCCGAGCTCGCCGCTACGTCCCGTACAGGAGAGGTTGCTCTTGGCGGAAACTCTGCCGAGGCATTCGCAGCCGTGGAAGAACAGGTGGACTTGATCGCCGCGAGAATGGCCATCTATCGCAGCGACATCGAAATGATCATGAAGATGTTTGGAGTGCAGGGACCGTGTGTCGCGAGCCGGGCGCCAGCGGAAGGCGCGTCCGACGAGCGTTCGCTTA
>DASRHX010000272.1:0-3779 GCA_035650295.1 Bryobacteraceae bacterium
CCTGGGCCACGCCAACATCGCCTCGAGTGAGCGCTACGCGAAGCTTTCCAACCTCAAGGTGAAGCAGGTCTACCTGCAGGCGATCGCTAAGGTGATCGGCAAGACGCGGGTTTAGGATGATTGTCGCAGATCACAGCGGGCGGGCGCTGCCACAGCCGGGGCCGGCCCACGGGGTGCATAGGAGGTCAATGGTGACCGGCCTCCTGTGCATTTTGTCGGAGTCGAATTATTGTCGGCATAAGAGTCATTATCGGGTTGAGCCGAGATACGCGCAAAAATAGTACATAGCGGCGTGACCGAAAACTTTGGATTCCGGCCAGGTTGATTTAGGTGTAGAGAATCAGCAGGTTTGCTGGGTTTTTGCAGCCCATTTTTCGGGAGGTTTTTGGCCGCCATAGATTTTCGCGTTTTTCCTGGTTGCCGCGCCCAGACCCGCTTAAAATGCGTTTCTACACTTGCCCGCCGTTGCGTTTTCTCGACCGGTAAAGCTTCGGGCATTCTCCAAAGACGGGCATTTCAGGCGATAGAACCCAGCCCGTCGCAGGGTTCCGCACGATTCGGAGGAACTATGTGCAGGCACATCATCACTTCTGCGTGGTGGTTCGGCCTGATAGCCCTGTCGCTGTGCTTGGTTCGTCCCGCAGCCGCCCAAGTCGATCAGCAACGTGCAGACGCCTACTTCAAAGAGGCCGCTGCCATCTGTCAACGTGACGGCGGGCGACTGTGGGGCGTCTCATTGTGCGGGCCGATGGTGTTCGCCGACGTGCGGACGCGAACGCTCGCGACAAACCAAACTCGTCCGGCAGGGGAATGGCCTCGAGTTCTCGGGTTCACGAATGCGCCGATTGAGTGGGGTGGCTCGCGTTGGGCCGCCTACATGTGGGACTTCACGACTGCCCTGCCGACTCCGCGCGTACGGCGCGAGTTCATGTTGCACGAGCTGTTTCACCGCATTCAACCGGACCTCGGGCTGATTACCCTTTCCGGACAGAACGCGCATCTCGACACGGTCGAAGGACGAATCTGGCTGCAGCTCGAGTGGCGCGCACTGTCGCGGGCGCTCGATCAGTCTGGTGAGGACCGCAAGCGCACGCTGAGCGATGCAGCCGCCTTCCGGCTGAAGCGGCGTTCGCAGTTTACCAACGCCGCAGAGAGTGAGCGCGTCGAAGAAATCCGGGAAGGTCTCGCCCAATACACCGGCATCGTCGCCACTGCTGACTCGCGCGCTGACGCAGTCGCCAGCACGATCGAGCACCTGGCTGGGGCTGAAGGGCACGAGACGTTTCTGCAGCAATCCTATGCAACCGGTACGGCGTACGGGATTCTTCTCGATGACGCGTCGGCGGATTGGAGGCGCAGAGTGCGCAGCGACTCCGATCTCGGGCAGATGCTGATGGCGGCCCTCGAGATCAGGACAGCCGCGGACGCGGTCGAAGCCTCGGCGCGTTACGGCGGCACGGAAATCCGCTCCGCGGAACAGGCGCGCGACGAGCAGCGAAGGGCCCACGTGCTCGAACTGCGGAACCGCTTCGTCGATGGTCCTGGGCTGCTCGTTCCCTCAGGCGGTGGCGGAACGTTTAACGCGGTAGGAGCCACGCCCATTCCTGGAGTCGGGACGGTGTTCGTCTTGCCGTACCGTCAGCGCGGTGACTGGGGCACGTTGGAGGCGACGAAAGGCGTCCTGATAAACGAAGATGGCACGCGACGCCTGCCTGGCCCGGTTCGCATTGACGGCGCCACTCTCACGGGCGACGGCTGGACGGTGACGGTTGCCCGAGGGTGGACCGTGGGCTCCGGACCTCGGGCCGGCGATTACCAGATCATTCGCGACCCGAAGTAGATGAATCGGGAAAACCAGACAGGCGGCTGGCTAACACCGGCGTAGTGTCACTATAGTGGGACTACGCCTACTACGACGAGAAATATATGAGGTGAGCACATTTGGCGGACATAAACTTCATAACGTAAAATTCGCTCTCACAAGAGCGGCAGTAACCGGTTGGGGCGACGGCGTGGAGCACGCGGTCACTTATCACGGCCTGTGGCCATTGGGCGAGGTTCCATATGATGTTCACCAAACGCCTTCGCATGGGAATCCGGCTCGGGATAATCAAATGCAGCATTCGCATCTGGAAGAGTCCTCGTGTAAAGGTAGGTGGTCGTTACCAGATGGACGAGGGCCACATTGTCGTGGATTCGATTACGCAGATTACCGTCGCCGACATCACGAACGATCTGGCCCGTGAATCGGGGTTCGCCACCGTCGCTGATTTGCTGCGAATCGCAAGACACGGCAGCGGCGAGAAGGTGTACTTGATTCGGTTCCATTACTTGCCTTACGGCGTCTGGGACACGCCTTCACCATCACTAGGGTGAGCGCGGTCCGCTAGTGAATGTTCGCCGGAAAAGATGAGAAGTTCAGCCGGACAAATACCATGGCACGTTAATCACAACGATGTTCTGGTCGCCGCGCAACAATAAATGGGCCTTGAGCCAACCCGCCCGTTTATTATGAAGCAGGTGGTGGTACCAACGATAAGCGACGAGCTCCGGTATCAGCACGACGATCTGGCGGTCCGGGTTTTGATCCCTGGTTTGGAACACGTAATCAATAATCGGGTTAAGGACATGGCGGTATGGCGAATGTAACTGAACCAGCCGCGGCGCTGGTAAACCAGCGCCGCGCGCCGGCGCTTCTACCAGATCAGGCCAGCGTTTTTGCAGTTCATCCATTTTGTCGCCGGCGCGCACTTGCACGACGATGATGTCCTGCGAGAGCTTCAGGGCGAAGCGCAGCCCTTTTTGTGACATCTTGTTCCACGCATTCATCGGCACAATCACGATCGGTGGCCGAAGGCCAGTGGCGTCCAGCGGCCTCGAGTTCAAGATTTCTATTTCAATTCGATGGTAGTGCCGTCGCACTGCGCCGAAGGTCACAAGCATCAGCGGAATCAGCAGGGCCGTGATCCAGGCCCCTTCGGTAAACTTCGCGACAAAAACCACGACCAGTGTCACGCCAGTCGCCGCCGCGCCGACGCCGTTAATCAGCATGTTGTGGATATGGCGCCCACCGCCGACCCGCCGCCAATGCTCGACCATTCCCGCTTGCGAAAGTGTGAAGGCGAGAAAGGCTCCGACCGCAAAGAGCGGAATTAGATGATCCGTGACCCCGTCGAAGATAATCAGCAGCAGCGCTGACAGGAACGTCAACGCATAAATTCCCTGCGAATAAACCAGCCGCCTGCCGCGTGAGGCGAAGACGCGCGGCAGGAAGCCGTGTTGCGCAATGACCCGGCACAGGCGCGGGAAGTCGGCGAATCCCGTATTCGCAGAAAGCGCGAGCACCGAAAGAATCGCGCCTATGCTCAGGTAGTAAAAGAAGCCCTTGCCGGCGACCGCCGCGATGAGTTGCGAAAGCACGCTCTGGTACCCGGTCTGCCCCGGCTCCGTCGCGCCAATCGCGTATGCCCTCGAAAGGTATGCGATGCCCGCGATCAGCGCGGCGAGAATGACGATGATCGTGGTCAGTGTGCGGCGGGCGTTGCGTACCTGCGGCTCCCGAAACGCGGTCACGCCGTTGCTCACCGCTTCAACGCCGGTCATCGCGGTGCAACCGCTCGAAAAAGCCTGTAGCAGAAGCCACAGGCTCGCCGTAGCCGTCGCGGCTGAAAGCGCAGGCGGTGTAACAACCGGTTCCGGGCGGCCATCACTCAGCAGCGATTTGGCAACGCCGATGACGACAACGGTAAAAAGACAGAAGACGAACAGATACGTCGGGA
>DASRHX010000273.1:0-5308 GCA_035650295.1 Bryobacteraceae bacterium
GGCGAGAAAGCGCCGTTCGCTTTCGTTTCCAGCCAAGCTGAGGGCACGTTCGTAGCTGAGAAGGGCTTGCTGGTGCTCCCCGAGGCGGCGAAGGAGATCGGCGCGAGCGGCGTGGAAGAGATGATAGCCGTCGAGATCGCCCGTGGAAGCCAAGGTATCCATGAGGGCGAGGCCGGCCCGCGGTCCTTCAACCATGGCCACCGCGGCGGCCCGGTTGAGTGAGACGACCGGCGAAGGCTGGAGCCGTTCGAGAAGATTGTAGAGACCCACGATTTGCCGCCAGTCCGTCTCTTCGGCGCGCGAGGCTTCGCAGTGCAGCGCGGCGATGGCGGCCTGGACAGCATACGGGCCTGGGATACCGCGGATGGCCTCTTCCACCAGCGGCAGCGCTTCGGCGATTTGGGCGCAGTTCCATTGGGAACGGTCCTGGTCTTCCAGCAGGATGAGGTCGCCGAAGGCGTCGAGCCGCGCCTCGCGGCGTGCGTCGTGGAGCAGCATGAGAGCCAGCAGGGCGGTGGCTTCCCGCGGTGGATCGGATGCGAATAGAGTGCGCATGAGCCGCGCCAGGCGGATAGCTTCGGCGCAGAGGTCGGTCCGCACCAGCGGTTCGCCTCGCGTGGCAGCGTAGCCTTCGTTGAAGACAAGGTAGAGAACCGCGAGAACGGCATCGAGGCGCTCTGGCAGATCGGCAGGGCCCGGTTCGGCGTATGGAATGCGCGCATCGCGGATCTTACGCTTGGCACGGACGAGGCGCTGCGCCATGGTTGCGGGCGGCACCAGAAAGGCGCGGGCGATCTCGTCGGTGTCGAGTCCGCCGAGCGTGCGTAGGGTGAGGGCGACCTGCGCTTCGAGTGCAAGTGCCGGGTGACAGCAGGTGAAGATGAGACGGAGACGGTCGTCGGGAACATCGGCGTCGCCGCTCAGAAGTTCGGCCGGTGGCGACGCGGGCTCGGCCTGAGGATCGAGCGACTCTTCGAAGCGGGTGCGGCGCCGGATGCGGTCGATGGCCTTATTGCGGGCGGTTTGAATGATCCAGGCGTGGGGGAACTCGGGGACGCCTTCGGCCCGCCACTGGGTGAGGGCCGCGGTAAATGCCTCCTGCGCCGCTTCTTCGGCGAGGTCGAAATCGCCGGTGATGCGAATCAGGGTGGCGACGATGCGGCCCCACTCGGCGCGATGGAGGGCTTCAACGGCGGCGTGTGAATCCATGAATCATGCCTGATGATAAAAAAGTTTGGCCGAGGTGTCGATTTGGGCGGATGTCATTCGATTCGGGGGTGGAGGCAGTTGAACGTGAAATACATACTGCTGATTTATCTAAATGAAAAGGAATGGGAAGGCCTGAGTCCAGCCTTGCGGGCAAAGGGCCAGTTCCCGAGCGCCGCGCCGCTGGCACCCGTGGCCACAGCGACAACCGTCCGCGAGAAAGACGGCAAGAAGGTGCTGACTGATGGCCCGTTCGCGGAGACGCGCGAGCAGTTGGGCGGCTATTGTCTGATCGACGTGAAGAATCTCGATGAGGCATTGGAAGTAGCCAAGCGGATGCACAGTACGACGGTGACGTCGATTGAAGTGCGGCCGCTGGCGGAGATTGCTCAATAAAGAAATAGGAGATGACCATGAAATACCTACTGTTGACTTATCTGAACGAGAATGAATGGCACGCTTTGAGCCCGGAGGCGCAGAAGGCCGAGATGGAGGCATGCGAGCCGCACGTGAAGCGGCTGATGTCGAGCGGAAAGATGCTTGACGGCGCGCCGCTCGAGCCGACCTCGACGGCGGCAACGGTGCAGTATCGCGGCGGGAAGCGGTTGGTGACCGATGGGCCTTTCGCCGAGTTGCGCGAACAGATCGGCGGCTACACATTGCTTGAAGCCGACAGTCGCCAAGAGGCGATCGACATCGCCGGCGGCTTCTTCACCGGCACGCCGATGGATGGCAGGGTGACGATCGAAGTGCGGCCGGTGGTGGACTACAAGTTGCCAGGGAAGTAGAGGGCGAAAGACAATGGCCGTATGAAATACGTAGACGGATTCGTCATTCCCGTACCGGTCAAAAACCTGCCCGCCTATCGCAAGATGTCCACGAAGGCGGGCAAGGTTTGGAAGGAGCATGGCGCGCTGGAGTATCGCGAGTGCGTGGGCGAGGACCTGGATCAGAAAGGGATGCTGCCGTTTCCCAAGATGGCCAAGGCTAAGGCGGGCGAGACGGTGGTATTTTCCTGGATCGTGTACAAGTCTCGCGCGCATCGCGACAAGGTGAATAAGAAGGTGATGTCCGACCCGCGGCTGCAGGCCATGATGGACCCCAAGAACTCGCCGTTTGACGTCAAAAAGATGGCCTACGGCGGGTTCGAAGTAATCGTCGATTTTTAACTAGGAGACGATGTCGCGGATTACGTTGCCGTCGACGTCGGTGAGGCGGAAGTCGCGGCCGGAGTGGCGGTAAGTGAGCTTGGTGTGATCGAGGCCCAGTTGGTTAAGGACTGTGGCCTGCAGGTCGTGCGGGTGGACTGGCTTGTCGACGGCCTTGAAGCCGAACTCGTCCGTTGCGCCATAGGCCATGCCGCCTTTGAAGCCGCCGCCGGCGACGACGCTGGAGAAGCCGTGGTTGTTGTGGTCACGGCCGTTGTGGATGCGGGCGACGGCCGAGACTTCCACGCTGGGAGTGCGACCAAACTCGCCGCTGATGATGACGACAGTTTCCTTGAGCAGGCCGGTGGTTTTCAGATCTTGCAGCAGCGCGGCCATGGGCGCGTCGCTTTCGCCGGCAAGTTTGGCATGGTTGAGGATGTCGTCGTGCGAATCCCAGGGCTGTTGGTTGCCAAAGTAGACCTGGACCATGCGAACGCCGCGCTCGACGAGGCGGCGGGCGATCAAGCAGCCGCGGGCGAAGTCGCCTTTACCGTAGCGCTCGCGCGTGGCTTCGGTTTCCTTGGTGAGGTCGAAGGCGTCGGTGGCTTCGGCCTGCATGCGATAGGCGACTTCCATCGTGGAAATACGGGCTTCGAGCTGCGGGTCGGCGCCTTCCTGGGCGAGGTTGTGCTTGTTCAGTGCGTGCATCAGGTCGAGTTGGCGGCGCTGCTCGCCGCTTGAGAGTTCCTTGTTGCGCAAGTGCTGGATCAGCTTCTCGGGGACGCTCTCGTTGTTCGGAAGGTGAACTCCCTGATGGATGCCGGGAAGGTAGCCATTGGACCAAAGCTGCGGCCCTATGACGGGCAGGCCGGGGCAGAGCACTACATATCCGGGAAGGTTTTGGTTGAGCGTACCGAGACCGTAGGTGAGCCACGCGCCCATGGACGGGTGGCCGGCGATGGAATGGCCCGTGTTCAAGCGCAGCAGAGAGGGTTCGTGGTTAGGGCGCTCGACATGCATCGAACGGATGACGCAGAGGTCGTCGGCGTGTTCGCCGAGCTTGGAAAAGATCTCGCTGATTTCCAGGCCGGAAGTCCCGCAGCGTTTGAACTCGAACGGAGACTTCAGAAGCGTTCCAGTCTTGCGCTCGGTCTTGAGATTGCCCGAGGGGGCGAGCGTGCCGTGGAACTTGGTGAGCATCGGCTTGGGGTCGAAGGTGTCGACCTGCGAAGGCCCGCCGTTCAGGAAAAGAAAGATGACGTGTTTGGCCTTTGCCGGGAAGTGCGGGGCGCGGGGGGCGAGGAGGCCGTCGGCGCCGCCGGAAGTGGCGGGCTCGGCAAGAAGCGCGTTCAGGGAGAGCGCACCGAAGCCGGCGCCCATCGTCCGGAGCAACTGTCTGCGGTTGGTGATCATCGTTTCTCCTAATTCACAAACAAAAGCTCATTGGAGCCGAGCAGGGCCTGAGCATAACGGGGCCAGGTGGCGCCCGGGGATTTCAGATAATCGAGTCCGAGTTTGATTTCCTCTTTGGCCGCTTCGCGCTGGAAGAGGATGCGGTATGCGGCGCGAATGCGGGCAGCATCGTCATCGCCAAGCGGAGCGACGCGAGCCGAGAGCGCCTTGGCGCGCGACTGAATGAACTCGCTATTCAGGAAATAGAGCTGCTGCAGCGGCGTGGCGGTTTGGATTCGCTGCTCGGTGGTGGCGACTGGATTGGGAAAATCGAAGAGCGCGAGCGTGCCGTCGAGTTTGCGGCGGCTGACCGAACCATAAATGGTGCGGCGGCGGCTGGCGGCCTCGGAGATCTTTTCGGGTTTACCGCCGATGGTTTCGTCGAGTTCGCCGCTCAGGTGGAGCAGCGTATCGCGCAGAGGCTCGACATCGAGACGGCGGCGGGCCCAATGCCAGACGAGGGTGTTGTCGGGGTCCTTCGTCATGTTGGGCTCGGCGGTGCGAGCGCTGAGCTGGTATGCGGCGCTGGAAACAATTTCGCGGTGCAGCGATTTGAGCGACCAACCTTGCTCCATGAAGCGAGCGGCGAGGTAGTCGAGAAGGGCGGGATTGGTGGGCTTCTCGCCCAACTGGCCGAAGTTGCTGGCGCTGAGGACGAGGCCACGCCCGAAGTGCGCCATCCATACGCGATTGACCATAACACGGGCGGTGAGGGGGTTCTTCTCGTCGGCGACAGCTTCGGCGAGTTCGAGTCGTCCGCTGCCTTTGGTGAATGGTTTGCGCTCGCCGTCGCAAAGGACTTCGAGAAACCGGCGCGGGGCTTCTTCGCCGAGATTCTCGCGGTTGCCTTTGATCTCGACGCGGTGGGTTTGGAGCTTGCCGGCGTCGCTGACGATTTGCAGGAACGGATACATCTCCGGCACGGCCTTCCTCAGGCGATCCTGTTCGGCGCGGAGATCATTGGCGTGGGCGAGGAAGGCGGGCGAGAGCCAGCGGTCGAGTTTGGCGTCTTTGTAATAGAAGACTCCGGAGTCGGCTTTACCCACTTTGGTGGATTGGTAGAAGTCTCGCCAAAGGAAGTAGTCGTCACGGGGAAGGGACTTCACTTCGACCACACGGACGCTGCGGTCGTCGGTCTTGCCTCCGAGGGCGATCATGTTTTCGCGATCGACATTCTTCTTGGCGGCGTACACGGCGACGAGCTTGGACTGGAAGGCGATGAGATCGAACGACGGGTTCTTCCAATCCTTGAGGAAAGGGTGTTCGAGTTTTTCCTGCGCGAGGTAGGTCTTCAGGCGCTCGAGAGTTTCCGTGTCGAGCGCGGGATCGGTTCTGTTGTCGCGAAGGGCGGCGAGATAGCGCGACGATTGCGCGGCGAGGATCTCGGCGAGTTGTGAGGCCTGTTGATCGAGATATTCGTCGAGCTTCTTCTTCTGCGCGTCGGCAGCCTCCTTGCGCTTGTTGTAGTCCTCCACAGTAGCGGGCGGAACGAGCGGGTAGGA
>DASRHX010000274.1:0-13073 GCA_035650295.1 Bryobacteraceae bacterium
GCTTGGGACTGCCGAGACGATCGATGCCACGGACCTTTTCCGTATCGAAGATAAGAAGTTGTGCTTTTTTCGGAAGCGCAACGTGCCGACACGGGAACCGCGCCTTCCCGTCTTCCCGCTTACGTGGAATCGGCTTGTGGGGAAGTCCGGACTACAGGCTGAACATTTGGCCGCCCCCGTCGCTTATGGAAACCTGCATCAGCAAATGGCCGAGCGGTACGCACCGCCCAGCATCCTGATTAATTCCGAGAACAAGTTGGTCCATCTCTCCGAACAGGCGGGGCGATTTTTGGTTCATCCCGGCGGCGAACCAACGGCGAGTGCGTTGAAACTGGTGCGACAGGAGTTACGGATTGAACTGCAGGCGTCCCTTCAAACGGCACGCGAAAGACGGCGCTCGGTCGACTCCAAGCCAATTCTTGTCAACTTTGACGGCGACGCCCGTCCGGTGGTCGTCCATGTCCGGCCCGCATTGGAACCGGAGCGAGATGGATTCGTCCTGGTGATCTTCGAGGAGCGCGAGGCCGAACAGGGGCAACAGGGCGTTGACGAGAACGGGGCGAATGTTGCAAATGGCCCCCGAGTCCTGGAACTGGAGAGTGAGCTGGCGCTTGCGCGTCAACGTTTGCAGGCCATCATCGAAGAGACAGAGACCAGCCAGGAAGAGATGAAAGCTTCCAGCGAGGAGATGCAGTCCACAAATGAGGAGCTGCGCTCGACGATGGAGGAGTTGGAGACCTCCAAAGAGGAACTGCAAAGTATCAACGAGGAGCTGCAAACAGTCAATCAGCAGAACCGCCACAAGGTCGAGGAGCTGGGACAGCTTTCGAGCGATCTGCAAAATCTTTTGGCGTCCACCGATATCGCCACGCTGTTTTTGGATAAGGAACTGCGCATTCTTCGCTTCACCCCCAAGCTAGGCACGTTGTTCAACGCGCGTGTTACGGACCGCGGCAGGCCCATTTCCGACCTGACTCACCGGCTCGGATACCCCGATCTCGGCATTGACGCCAAGGCCGTCCTCGAGCAGCTTGTTCCCGTCGAGCGAGAGGTCCAAGACGATGCGGGACAGTGGTACCTTGCGCGCACCCTGCCCTATCGCAGTATCGAAGACCGGATCGAAGGCGTAGTCATTACTTTTGTCGATATCGACACACGAAAGCGCGCCGATGATGCGGTTCGCGCCGGCGCCGAGCGGCTGCAGCGGATGATTAGCGTGGATGTGGTCGGCATCCTCATGCTCGATGAGTCTGGCACGCTGATCGACTGTAACAACGCGTTTCTGGAGCTGTCCGGGTATAGCCGCCAGGACGTTCTCGACAAACGACTGACATGGCGTATGATGACGCCGCCGGAATTCATTGAAAAGAGCGAGCAGCAGATGATCATGCTCGCCCAGACGGGACGTATTGGACCGTACGAAAAGCAATATGTCCGCCAAGATGGCTCGCGGCGGTGGATGATTTTCGCGGGCGCCAGTCTTGGGGATGGAACGGTGATTGAGTATTGCATCGATGCCACGGCTCGAAAGCAAGCTGAAGCGGCCGTGGAATCAGCGAGGCGCTATGCCGAAAACATCTTTGAGACGCTACACGAGCCGCTCTTGGTGTTGACTTCGTCGCTTCATGTCCACGCCGCGAATCGGGCGTTCTACGAGCAATTTAACGTGCTGCCCGAGGAAAGCATCGGCCGTGTGATCTACGATCTCGGAAATAAGCAATGGGAAATACCGGCGCTGCGTAAGCTTTTTGAAGAAATTCTGACTCACAATAGCCCCTTTGAGGATTTCGAGGTGGAGCATGTCTTCGAGAGCATCGGGCGGCGCGTGATGCTGCTGAACGCGCGCCGGCTGGAGGACGATGGATCTATCCTGCTTGGCATACGCGACATCACCGGGCGGAAGCGTGTAGAGCAGGAATTGCGGACCGCCGAGCAGAACCTGCGCCACTCCAATGACGACTTGACACATTTTTCGTATGCCCTGTCTCACGACATGCAGGAACCGTTGCGCATGGTCGTGAGCTTTACCCAACTCCTGGCGAGAGACTACCACGACAAACTCGACGCAAAGGCCAATGAGTATATGCGCCAAGCGGTAGACGGCGCCATGCGGATGGAATCGCTGCTCACCGATCTGCGGGAATACTGGTCTGTGAGCGAGCAGAAAGTGGAAGCGTTGGTCCCGGTCGACTGCAACCAGGTTCTCGAACGGGCGCGGACATTTCTGGGAAGTGCAATTGCGGAGAGCAAGGCTACGATTACTCACGATCCTCTTCCCACCGTTTTTCTGGAAGAGTATCCGCTCACGTTGCTGTTTCAAAATCTGTTGAGCAACGCCATCAAGTATCGCCGTCCAGAGGCTCTGCCGCGGATTCACATCTCAGCACACCGCAATGGATCCGCCTGGCGTTTTTCGGTGGATGACCAAGGCATCGGTATGGATGCGCGATACCTCGAGCAGATCTTCGCTCCGTTCAAACGCCTCCACGGGTCGAAGTACGCGGGCACGGGCCTCGGCCTGGCCATGTGCAAAAAGATTGTGGAGCGGTATCATGGACGGATCTGGGCCGAGTCGGCGGCGGGAAAAGGTACATTGATTCAGTTCACGTTGCCCGCGCCAGGAGGTAAAGCATGAGAGTTCCTCATATCGTGCTGATCGAAGACAATCCCGGGGATGTGATGCTCGTCCGGCTGGCGCTGGAAGAAAACGGCATCCCACATACTCTTACGCAATATTCGAGCGGCGCCGATGCCGTCCACACTCTCTGCGATGCGCCCGCCGACAGCACGCCGGTTCCGGATGTCATCCTGCTCGACTTAAATACTCCGCACATGGATGGGTTCGACGCGGTGCGCAAGTTTAACCTTTCACCCCAATTCTCCCAGGTTCCCCTGGCGATCCTCACCTCGTCGCGCGCACGCTCCGATAAGCACCGCGCCGAACTGCTGGGCGCGCGGTTCATCGAAAAGCCGACTCAGCTTGACGATTTTCTATCGTCCGTCGGCAACGCCGTGAAAGAGATGCTGGAGCGGGTAACCGCGACACTCTAACGGAGCTAGAGCACACCTGGCCGTGGGCGTCAGGGCGCGGGCGTTTCGCGAATAGTGCTCACAGCGCCGTCGACATCCTTGATGTTGAGTGCGCAGCCGGTACGATTGGCAAGCACTTCGGGCTCGACCGGATAGGTCATGGCGATCATGCGGTCCTCGGTGGTCTTGGGCGCGACGCGGCTTTTGCGGATGAGCGACTCGTTGAACTTAGCGCCTAGCGTGAGCGCATGGTATTCAAAGAGGGTCTTAGCGTCGACATCGGTGACGAGTTGGCCGGTAAGTTCGTTCCCGTCCTTCAGGGTACAGGTCGAGTTGACGTCGGCAACCACAAAGGGATAGTCGGCTGGATTGGAGAAGCGAAAGTCGAAGACGAGCAGCGTCGACTTGTCGTCAAGTTTCTGGGCACGGACTTTTTTCATCGTGCCTTCGATACGGATCTGCGAGCCGCGGTTTTTGAGGAAGACGATGCCAACCAGGACGGCGACGATGAGAAGGCCGAGACCAACAAATTTGTTCATCTTGTGTCGAGGCGGAGCACCGCCTAGGACGCCACCAGCCGGATGAGTTCCTTCATGGACTCGTGCGACATCTGGACCTGGGTTTCACCGAAGATGTGAGTCTCCAGACCAATTTCGCCCTTGTAGCCGTCCTTGACCAGGGTGCGAAAAATACCGGACCAGTCCATTGGGGTGTAAGCCGGCAGCAGGCTCTTCCCTTTCACCTGCACGTTGCCGATGCGTTTCTTAGGCAACGTCGCATATCCATCCGGGTATGCCCTTTCTTTCGTGTTTTCTGCATTGAAGGGGTCCCAATTGATGCCGACGTTTTTGTCCGGAATGAGTTTGAGCAGCTCAACCAACTCGGCGCACGAGGCGACGTTGCAGGCGTTCTCATTTTCGATGAGCAGTTGGATGCCTTCCCGCTCCGCGCGACGGGCGAGCGGCCAGATATCGTGGGCGATGCGCTGCATAATGCCGGCCTGATCTTTGACGCGCATGTAGGTGAAGATGCGCACTTTGGAGACACCGAAAATATGCGCGGCGGCGATGGCCTGGTCGAGTTCCTTCTCACGGCCTTCGTATCGCGAAGCGCTGGCCATGTGCTTCGGGTTCACGGTTTCGAGACCGGGAATAGCGAACTTGAGCATGGAGGTGTTGAGGAATGAGATGCCCACGCCTGCGTCGCGGAACGCTTTGGCATCGGCCTTCAGCTCTTCGGTCGGAAGGAGGAAGTATTCCTTACTGGACTCACGCTTCTTGCGCAGCTCCAACCATTTCAGTCCATACTGCTGAGCGAAGGCGATCGCGCCAGCCTGATCGAGCGCGATTTCGTCGGTGATGGCGCTGAGACGGGAGACGTTGATGCGATTAGCGGCCGAGACAGGTGAAGCGAGCCACGGCGCGGACATACCCAAAGCGAGAAGATCACGACGGAACATGTCCGGTATTGTACAGCGTCAGCGCTGAGTTGGCGAAGGCGATGCGGCCTTATTACTGTGGGGCTTGCGCGATCCCTTCGCGGATTCCGTCGAAGGTGTAGTCGTTAATGACACCGGCCCAGGGATGGTCGAGCGGGGCTACCGTCTTCCGAACGGCGTTCGTTTGAATCCAGGAACGGATTCCCTCGACTTCGGCTGAGTTCGCCGTGTTGGGGACGAGAAGCTTTTGCATTACGCGCGCCACCACTCCGGAAACAAGAGGGGCGGAAAAACTAGTACCGCGAGCTTCGTAGAGGCCTGGGACGAGCTTTCGAGAGACGCCGCCGATGGAGTTCGTGGTGGATAGAGTGCCGTATTCCAAACCGACGCAGCCGAAGCTGCCGAGAGTCACGATGTCGCTTCGTTCCTCTCCTGGAGCAGAGACAGTGACGCCGGCGCCATCGGTGGTGAAGCCGGAGGCCGTGTCCGCGGAGACGGGACCGAGGCTGCTTAGGCCAAGAAGCAAACAAGTGCGGATTCCGTTGTTGGCGGTGGTGGAGGCAACCGAAATGACTTCGGGAAATCCGGCCGGAATGGTTTGCGCGATCTCGAGATTCGGGTTGTTGCCCGCCGCGGCGACGACAACGACGCCCGCGTTGTAGAGCGTCTGAATGAGCGGCCGAAAAACCGAGTTGGACAGCGTTTCACCGGCATCCAGCGGCCGGCCTAGGCTCATATTTACGACGCGAATCGGAGGCGAAACGAGGGCTCGATTCTGGATCACCCAGTCAAGTCCCGCCATCAATTGTGAGTCCGCCCCTGACAGAGCGCTATTCAGTACCTTCACGCAATACAATTTGGCTGCTGGGGCCGTACCGACGATACCGATGGTGTTGTTGGTCGCCGCAGCCAGGCCGGAGACATGAGTTCCATGGCCACCGTCGTCCTGGCAGGAGGAACCGGGCGAAATGGCATTGAACGCGGTACCGGACGCGTTGGCCGCCGGAGCAAGATCGGGGTGGTTGAAATCAATGCCGCTATCCAGGATGGCGATACCGATTCCGGTTCCATCCGATCCCGCGGCGGGAATGCCCACGCGCTGGACCTCGTAGCTGAGCTGCTGGGAAGTGCTGAAGCCTAACGATGGTGGCGGCTCCGTGCCACCGCCTCCACCGCTGGGTGGGCGTGGGGGCTTCGCGTTGGCACGCACGACAGCGGCTTCGACAATGAAGTCCGGGGCGACGCTGGTGACCGCGCCATGACGCTTCAGGGAGTTCAGGGCGTTTTCATTGGGAACGGTAACTGCGATGGCGTCTACGTTGGCGTAGATGTAGTTGACGGTTGCACCCGCAGCTACTGCCGCAAGCGCCCTGGCGCCTTGAGAGGTCCCCTTGGCGAATTGCACGATGTAGCCGTTTGGCCGGGAGGCCGGGCGAGTCGCTGAGGCACCGCGCTGAGCGTTACCAGATTGGATTACTTCCTGCGCATAAACGGTTGATACCGCAATGGTTAGCAGCAGAAGACGGGTCAGGTTTCTCGGTTGCAGCATAGAACCCCCAAGTGGATAGAGTTCGATTCATGCTGACTATAAATCCGGAAAAGCTTTCGCGCTATCCAACGATCGTTCTATAGCGGCAATCAAATGTACTACGGCGTTTGCAGGATAACTCCTTGGCTCCAAAGAGCCTTCATTGCGGCTTGGCAAATGCCGAGGCCGGGGCGTCTGGGTTCACTTTCCATTCCTTGATCGTGGTTTCGACGACCTTGTTGCCGTTCAGGGTGCTGACGCTTTGCGAGGGCAGCTTGATGCCGCCGGCGTCGGTGAACGAGAGGTAACGCTCGACTACAGTGCCCGGCTGACCCATGAGCGAGCCCGTGTAGCTTTTGCCAGTGAGCATTCCGGTAGCGGGATCGACCAGGAACTTGACGGTCTGCTTGGCCGCCTCATTGGTGATCGCCACTGCGTCAACATCTTTGCCTTCCAGCTTTTCGCCGGAAAGCGCCTGCACCTTATAGCCGGGCTTGGCGTAGCTCTGCAATAGAGTGACGGTGTCGCGGGCGGCGGCCTGTTTGGCTTGCGCGGCCTGGTTCGGTGGAGCGTCCATGACGTTGGCCCCCTGCTTGCCCCAAGCTTTTTCGCCGTCAAATCCTTGTAGCATCTCACCCATCGGCGTCACGAGTTTAAGAAGTTGCTTGCCATCGGTGGTGACGGTAGCTTCTTGCTGAATCGCCATCTCGCCTTGCGGCGTGGTGATTTTGATCTCCGCCTTTTGCGCGACAGCCTTCACGGCGTCGATAGCCGCTCCGCCGTGCGCGGCCTTGACCTTGGCGAGCAATGCTTTGCCCGCCGCTTCGGCCTCGGGCGTGGCTTCGGAGAGCTTTGGGCCTTCCGGTTGCGGAATGGAAATGTCCACCGGCGTTACGGGGCCAAGCTTGGAGAGGGGCTGATCGAAGTCGGCGGCTTTGCCGAGGACGAGCATGACGAAGTCTTCCTGCTTCAGCCATTTTTGAGCGGAGGCGAGCACGTCGGCCTTAGTGACTTTCTCAATGCCCGCGCGGAACTTCTGCAGAAAGTCCGGCGGGTAGCCGTAGTATTCGTAGCCCATCAGGCGGTTGATCACCTGGCCCGTGGAGGCGTAATCGAATGCTTCGCCTTTGAGGATGCTCTCCTTGGCGAGCTTCAACTCGGCGTCGGTGACTTCGGAAGCGGCCATTTTGGCGAGTTCACCCTTCATCGCCTCGATGGCCTTCATCGTGGTTTCGCTTTTGGTGCCGATGAAGACGGACAAAGTTCCCGGGATGTCCATGCCCGGGCTGTAGCTGGCGGTGGAAGCGTAGGCGAGACCCATCTCGGTGCGGATTTTGTTGAACAGGCGCGAAGCGAATCCGCCGCCGAGAATGTCGGCCATCACGGCGTTGGTGTAGTAGCCGGGATCGTTCTGTTTGTCAGCAAGCCGGATGATGCCGATGTTCGATTGGTTCACATCGGATTTTTCGATGAAGTAGACGCCGGGTTTGGCGGCTAGCGACGGATCAACCTCAATTACCGGCGGGCGCGCATTACCGCCCTTGGGCCACGCGCCTAGCGTCCGCTCAACCAGAGCCTTCATTGCGGCGGCATCGAAATCGCCCCAGACCCCGAGGATCACGTTTTCCGGTTGGTAGTACTTCTTGTGAAAGGCCATCAGATCTTCGCGCGTGATGGCGTTGATGGTGGCGTATTCGACCTGGCCGGCGTACGGACTTAGTTTGCCGTAGACGAGGCGGCGCATTTCGCGGCCGTGAATGCCCATGGCGTCGTCATTGCGCCGGGCGATGCTGGCAGTGGTCTGCTGCTTCTCCAGGTCGATTTTGTCTTGCGGAAACGCGGGGTGCTGCAGGAGATCGGCAAGGATGACGAACGCCTTTTCCGCGTCCTCTTTGAGACACGAGATGGTGGCGGTGCCGCTCGCGCGGCTCATACCGAATTCGACGTTGGCGGCGAGACGGTCGAGTTCGTCGTCGAGCTTGTCGCCGGGACGCGACGTGGAACCACCGGAGCGCATGACTTCCGCGGTGATGCTGGCGATACCAGTCTTGATGGCGGGTTCGTAGCGGGAGCCGGTGCGAATGAGAGCCGAGGCGCGAACAGTGGGAAGTTCGTGGTCTTCGAGCAGGAAGACCGTCATACCATTGGCGAGTGTGAAGCGCTGCGTCTGTGGCACCTTCACGTCGTTGAGCTTCGGGAAGACAATGTCCTTTGGCAGATTGGCGACCCGGGCGGCGGACGCAGTGGCAGGTTTGGGCGCGGCGGGTTTCGCGGGTGGTGGCGTTGGTTGAGCGGCGGACGAAGCCACCAACAGAAGCCCGGCGGCGATGGCGGAAAACGTAGAAGTGCTCATAGTAACTGGATCTCCCCTTTTACTTACTCGCGGCGGGCTTCGCCGGTTCGATGTAGCCGACGGTGCGGTTGGTTTCCGTAAAGGTGGCGCGGGCGACGCGTTGCACGTCTTCCGGAGTGACCTTTTCAATTTCGTTGAGGTATTTGAATAGATTTCGCCAATCGCCGGTCAATACCTGGAATTTGGACAGTTGTATGCCAATCGAGGTGTTGCTGGAGAGGCTGTTGATGATGCTCGAGCGGGCGCGGCGCTTCACGCCCTCGAGTTCCTCCTTCGTGACCAGTTCGTTCCTAAGGCGGTCGATTTCTTCGAACATCGCCTTTTCGACTTCGGTGTTCGTCTTTCCGGCATTGGCCGCGCCGTAGAAGAAAAAGAGTCCGGGATATTTTTCTCCCGGGAAATCGGGGAACCCTCCGGCGCCCGCGACAATCTTCTTTTCCGTGACGAGCCTGCGGTAAAGCCTGGAACTGCGCCCGTCGCTGAGCAGGCTGCCGATGGCGTCGTACACGGGTCCGTCGGGATGAGTGGCGGCGGGTTTGTGGTAGCCGATGAGCACCCATGGCTGGGATTGCACCTGGAGGGTGATGCGGCGTTCGACCTCCTGCTTAGGCTCTGTGATGCGCAGCGGCTCGGGTTTCGGACGCTTCGGCAGCCTGCCGAAGTAGGCCTCGGCAAGGGCGCGCGCACGCTTGGGATCGATGTCGCCAGCCAGCACGCAGGTGAGGTTGGAAGCCGCGTAGTATTTCTCGAAGAACGCTTCGGCTTCGGGGCGAGTGAAGTTCATGAGGTCGCTCATGTGGCCAATGCCGGGCTCGCCATAAGGATGAGCCTTGTAGGCCGTGGTAAGGAACTCTTCAATCATCTTGCCGATGGGATTGGAGTCCGTGCGCATGCGGCGCTCTTCGCGCACGACACCAGCTTCCTTATAGAACTCGCGTAGTACCGGATTGAGAAACCGCTCGCTTTCCAAGTAGAACCAGAGTTCGGCGGCGTTTGAGGGAAGGCTATAGAAGTAGTCGGTTCTATCGCTCGCCGTGGAAGCGTTCAAGCCCCGGCCGCCTGCTCCATCGATGAGCTTGCCGAGCTCATTGGGAACGACGAACTGGCCAGCGCCTTCCTGGGCGGCGTCGAAGTCCTTCTGCAGCGCTTCCAGCTTGGCTTTGTCGGCCTTATCGCCTTTGTCCCGTTCGGCGCGCAAGGCCATAAACGCCCGGTCGACCCGATCCAGCGAGTTCTTCTCTTCCAGCCAGTTCTTCGTGCCTACCTTCTTGGTACCTTTGAACGCCATGTGCTCGAACATGTGCGCCATGCCGGTAATGCCCTTCACCTCCTGAACGGAGCCAACATCGGCGTAGGTATAAAAACTGATGACGGGCGCGTTGTGGCGCTCGACGACCAGGAACTTCATGCCGTTGTCGAGCGTGAATTCAGTGACCTTCTTTTCAAACTCGGCGAAACTGTCCTGAGCGGACAACGGGAGCGTGAGTGTGAGGGCGCAGGCTAGAAGGGAGAGGCGGCTGGTGGGCTTCATGGAAAGGTCGTTTCTCCTTATTGGACTAGTTCAACACATTTCGGCCAAATTCTTTTAGACGCGCTCGACCTCATGAAGTTTGGAGACATCCGTGCCGAGGCGACCGTCGGGTTGAGTTTGGAACATATCCGCGAAGCGGGCGCTCCAGACCCGGAACCGAAGGCCAAGGCGGGAGACGTTGAAGATCGTGCCTGGGGAAAGTTGGCGGAGGCGCGGTGGCCATGGGGTTATAAATGCTAGCGCGAGCACAAAACAAATGGCCCGAAGACCGCACATGACGCTTACCTGGCTTCCGCCATTGCTTTCCACGCCGCTTCGTCCTTGCCCAGGCTGAGCAGGTTGCCGCCTCGCACAAGGGGGAGGCGAAGGAGTAGGGGGTCGCGCTCGATGCGTTTGAGAAGGTCGGGATCGGTCATGCGGATGTGCTGGAGGCCAGCGTCGACAAAGGATTTCCCTTCCATGTCGATGAGGCCCGCTAGGGTGAAGCGGTCGATGAACCGTTTAATTTCGCCGGGGGCCATGGGTTTAATTTTGAGGTCGACGAGTTGAAATTCGACGCGGCGTTCTTTGAAAAACCGTTCGGCGGCGCGGGTGGCTTGGGAGTTCTTCACGCCGAAGATTTGAACGCGGGGCATGCTCATAGCAGTTTATCGGCAACCGCCGACGCCAGGGTCGCGGTCGCGCGGGGGAGGAATGCGCCGTTCAAATCGAGTATCATCGTTGCCTATGAAAACTCTGCTCCTCACCGCTCTCGTCCTCGGAATATCCACCACGGGATTTGCCGAGACCGCTGATGAAGCCGCCGTGCGCGCGGCTCACGAAGCCTTCGTGAAGGCCGCCAAGGCCGGCGACGCTGCCGCACTTGAGAAGATCTTCGCAGACGGGCTACAGTACAGCCATTCGAACACCAAGCTGGAGAACAAGAAAGAGGCCATCGAAGCGCTCGTGAAGTCCAAGGGGAACTTCGAAGTTCATTCACAAGCGATTCACGTCTACGGCAAGGCCGCGACGATCCGCGCGAAGGTGACCGCGCACGGTGCGGCCGGCGATACCCCGTTGCAGATGCTGCAGGTGTGGATCAAGAACGGCAACAACTGGCAGATGGTGGAGCGCCACACCACGCGCATTCCAGCGCAGTAAGGCACCCTGCATGCTTTACTCCAGCGTCAGCGGCGAGATTTCGAGTCAGTTCCATGGCTCGGCCGCCCAGATCAGCTGGTTCCTAATCGCCTTTGCGATGGTTGCCCCCCTGGAGGCGTACTTCGGTTCGGAGCGGAAAGTCACCTGGAAAGAGCGCGGCGGCAACTTTGCCGCAATGCTCGTTCATGTTCTCGTGGGGGGATTGGTGCTGGGCCTGGCGATGGCGACGCCGTTCGGCCGATGGCTGGACGCGTATCCACGGGAGCCGCGCCTGGCCGTCCTTCGAAACCCATACGTGTGGGCATTCGCTTCGGTGTTCCTCGTCGATGCGGCATTCTATTGCTATCACCGGCTGCAGCATGCGATACCGGCGTTCTGGCGCGTCCACAAGATGCACCACACCGATCCGGCAATGAACATCACCACCTCGCGGCGCAGCCACTTTCTGGAGCGGGCGTTGCAATATTTTTGCCTGAGCATCCCCATGTTCTGGGCGCTCGGGATGAATCTTCAGGGCATGGCGCTGGCGGCGGCGGTTACAACCGGCTTCCTCTACTTCGGTCACGCAGACATACGGATTGATCTCGGATTTCTAACGCCTGTGGTGGTGGGACCCATGTATCACCGGCTCCACCACAGCCGCCTTGCCGAGCATCAAGATGTGAACTTTGCGCAGGCCTTCCCAGTGTTCGACATCATCGGCGGCACGTATCGACGACCGCGATGCGACGAGTATCCGGAGACCGGGATAGAGGGCTACGAAAGCGCCTCCGCGCGCTGGCGGCCGATGCTCTGGTAGCGCTGGCGGGCTATGCGCGGGTGCTATGCTGATGCTTCTGCGCCCCGCATCCGATCAGACTCCGGCGACCACTATCCAAGGTGCATTCGCGGGCCTTAACGCCGCGTGCGCGTATGCGGCGTTGGAGATTCTGCTAAACGGGCCATTTACGCTTCGCACCGGCGAAGAGATCGGACCGCAGTATGCCGGTTTGGTATTTCTCTACGTTGCGCTCCATGCCGTATTGGGGGCGCTGGCCGGAGCGGTGGTTGGATTCGTTCTGGGGCGTTTGGGACTCCAGCGTCACCATTTGCCGCCTTCGATGTCGGCCGTTCTCGCGCTGGCGTTCGTCGGCAACGCGCTGTGCTGGGGCAGTACCCTCGGAAGCTCGCCGTTCCTGGGAATGCTTCTTCCTCTGGCCTTGTGGCTTCTCTGCGGCCTCCTGTTCGCGGCGGAAGACAAAGCTCGTTCCGTGGCAGGCAGCCCATGGCCGGCCGCCATTCTCACACTCGCTCCTCTCAGCCTGTGTTGGGACCTGATGGACGGCTCCCCGGCACTTGCGGCCAACCTTCTTGCCGGCGCGATTGCCGCCGTCGTGTTGCTCGTGGCTCTCCTGGCCCGCAAGCGCGAATCGCTCGCCGCGATCGCGTCGTGGAAGGGACAATCCGCGCTCACGGCAGCGGCCTTATTGGCTGGCTTCGGAATGATGCGGATCCTCACTACGCCCACCACCGAGGCGGCTGGGCAAAGCGAAGCATCCGCGCGACCGAACATCGTTCTCATCTCGCTTGATACCACACGCGCCGATCATCTCTCCGTTTATGGATACTCACGGCGCACGACTCCTCATCTGGAAGCGTTCGCCGCGGGAGCGACGCTCTACCGCCATGCCTACGCGAACGGCGACATGACGCTGGCCTCGCATGCCTCCATGTTCACCGGCCTCTACCCGACCCAACATGGCGCGCATTTTGACGGCGACTTCCGGCGTGCCATCGCGGCGGAGGTACCCACGCTTCCGGAACTTCTGCGCAAGGCCGGCTACCGCAATTTCGCGTCGGTTGCCAACACGGCTTTGCTGGACCCCAGCTTCGGATTTGCGCGCGGGTTTGACCGCTATTTGATGCCCCGGCGCCAGGGCGTGGTCGTTCCCCTGTCGGCCTTTTATCTCCGGATGGGCCTGTATAAGTTGACGCTTCCCTGGCTCTGGACGGAGTCGATGCGCCGCTTCGTGGCGGCCGATGAGATCGCCGCGGCGGGTGAACGGATGGCCGC
>DASRHX010000275.1:0-5684 GCA_035650295.1 Bryobacteraceae bacterium
TTGCCTCGTATTCTCCGAGGGGATGCGGGTATTCATCTTTCCTCTCTGGCGTTCCCCATTTGTGCTTGATCCGTGGATTATCATCAGGACCGGCAACTAACCACCAGGCCTGCGCTTCGCCGTAATGTAGAACTGAGGTGCCACTGGCGACCTGTAAGTCAAAGGGGCCCTTAAACTGTCCTCCATCATGAAAATGCCCTCGCGTGCATCTTACCCCTGAAAGGAGCACGCCCTTAACGTCCGTCAATATCACCTTCCCAACGTGGCCCGTGTTTGCGTCGAATGTCTGGGAAACATAGAGGACGATTCCGCCTAGATGTGTTTTGGCGTCAAAGTCAAACTCTGACTCCGCAACGTTCAACCCAACCGTGACGGTGTCCTTGATTTGAGCATCACCAATAGCGGCCTGACCACCAGACCTGCGATATTCCCTGATGGTTGCCCCTAGCATCACAAGCCCAATTGGGACCGTTATGAAATAGGGAGAAAACTCAATCATGCTCAAGTAGGGCGCGATTTTTTCGGCCAGGGTTGGAACCAGCGGCTTGCTGTTAAAGAGCGCCCAATTACCAGAAACGGCGGGCAGAAAGACCAAAAATATACTTCCAAGAGCCTTGGCGAAGAACCGCAAGTTTCGCCGGGTGCTCGATGTCACCGCGAAAGGCTATCACAGAAATGCTTGACCGCTCCATTTCCTTTTTACTTGACCTCTTCCAAGTGTGCGATTTTCCGTTCGTATTGCGCGGCCACGGCTGAGCGATTATAGCGGGTGGGCAGTCGGGAGGGGGAGGGCTTTTCTCTACCGACCTGCCCCTGCCTTTGGGCGCGAACGAGGCGAGCAGGCCGGCTGTTGACGCGCTTCAATTCTTGCTACCCTTTTAATTTCCATAAGTTCAGTCGGTTTCGCGACCCGGTCTTCGAAAGCCATAATCGAACCCTAATAGGTCCGTTGTTTCTCAGACAATGCACAAGGCCCAGGCAACGCCGGCGGCCAGCCGGACTATTCCCCAAACGGCGGAACTCGTCCCCCTTGGTCTTGCGCTGCTCCTCGTTGTGCTCATCGGCATTCTCGCCTATCAGGACTGGACGGCCTTCAGCCGACGCAGTGAGCAGGTAGAAATCACGCAGCAGATTGTCGCCGAAACCAACTCGCTCCTTGTCGCACTCCTTGACGCGGAGACCGGACAGCGCGGCTATATCCTAACCGGCGAGAGCATCTATCTCGAACCGTATCAACGCTCGCTCACCGCCATACCCATCGCGCTGCAGAGACTCGCCACCGTGACGAACGGACGCCGTCCCGATCAGTTTCAGCGTGTCCAGCGGTTACAACCCCTGATAAAAACCAAGCTCGACGAATTGCAACAGACCATCGAAATTCGCCAGACACAAGGAATGAGCGCCGCTCTCGCCATCATGCGAACCGACAGAGGAAAAGCGGAGATGGATCACATCCGACAACTGTGCAACGAGATCCAGCGCGTGGCAAACGGCCGCTTGACAGAGTTTTCCAAGGGTGCACGATCCAGCGCCAATCAGGTGGCGCTGGTCAGCGTTGCCGGAAGCATGGCACTCTTTGTCTTTCTCACCCTATCCGCACTGACCATCCAGAGAGGGACGCGCCGCCGCCAACAACTGATCAGCAAGCTGCAGGCAAGCGACCAACGAACCAGAGAGGCGCGAGATTGGCTGCAAACCACGCTCGCGAGCATCGGCGACGCGGTCATCGCGACCGATGCCTCGGGGCGAATCACCCTTGCTAACACCGTCGCTCAGTCCTTGACTGGATGGAGCGCGGCCGACGCAGTTGGCAAACCGCTGGAAGAGATTTTCGTCATCCACAATGAACAAACCGGCGCCGTGATCGAGAATCCGGTCAGTAACGTGTTGCGGGAAGGCAACATCGTCGGTCTTGCCAACCACACACGGATGGTTACAACACGAATATGGCTTGGAGAAGGAGGCTGCGTAACATGCATTGATTTATTGCGGAGGACAAGTGTCTGCCCTAATTCGGGGTATCGACCGTGAGAGTGAATTGGCGCGTCATGCTGCTGCTGTCATCGGACGCGGTCACCCAAAAGGAATAGACTCCCTTGTCCGGGGCCGTTCCGGAGAGTTCTCCCGTCTCCGCATTCAGGCTCAGTCCGGTCGCTTCCAAAACTTGAGGATCTGCTTCCCACTTGACGGCTCCCTGCTGGCCCGCGGCTTCGAATTTAAAGTTGAACGATCGGCCGGCGCTCGCGGAGGGCAGAAACGCAGAACCTTGAATCAATAGTTTGCGCGTCTGAATCACGATTATTACGTCCTGTTTAAGGCCTTTGGAATCCACGACCTCAAACTGCGTCGTTCCACTTGTGTATGCAGGCGTGAAAGTGATCTCGCCTTCCGAGGATATTTTTGGCATAGGCGGCAGACCCGGTATTGGGAACGGGAACGAGAAGAAATCGTTAAAGGTATACGGCGGCGCTCCACCGCTCACCTCAACTTTGAAGCGATACTCCTGATTCGGGATCGCCTGAGGAAGAAACAAAGTGTTCACAACAAGCTTGTTGACATTCATCGTGAGTGACTGCTTATAGCTATCGCCGTTGGCATCCCGGACCTCGACGGTAAAGTCAGAGGTCCCCTCCGCCGTCGGAGTCCCAGACAGAACGCCGGTGAGGCCATCGAGGGCAATTCCGGCAGGCAGTTTTCCACTTACGATTGACCAGGTGAGATCGCCCGTGGCCGGAGTGAGTGCCAGCAACGGATGGTTATACGGTGTATCGACGGCGGCCGGGGCAACAGCCCACTGGGCGATATAGAGCCGTTGGGCCGACCCACTTCCGTATCGGGTGATGTTCTCGGGCCCGCTCACATTTTCCTCGCTGTATCGGAAATTCAGCACCCCTTTGTCGAACGTGCCGTCCAGTTTCAATGTCCCCTTGCCGGCGTTTGCAACCGCCTCGATGCTTACCCGACTGGAGTTGATCGTGAAGGACTTGACGCTAAAGACTCCGGCTGCCGTTTCTAAGGTATAGGGCTCTTGCCGGAGGTCGATGGTGACAGGAACATTTTCACTTTTTCCGTCATAGGCGCGATGATAAACGCCATACCAACGTCCAGTCATTTCGTCGGCGACACATGCCTGGAATTTCAAATTCATAGGCAGCGTGGTCGTTGGATCGATATTGCCTACATATCGAGTCAGACTGACGATGGCCGGGGCCTTGAACCGCGTAATGCTGCCATCGCAAAAAGATTCGACGATGGCTTCACCGGCAGTGAGCATAACGGCCGGATTCCGACTATCAGCAAGAAAGCCGCCGTCGCCGTTGATAATGGTGACCCGCTCCGTCTCCGTCACCATAGTGTGACGGGTTTCGTCCTCAGCCCCGGCGAACTTAGCTAATCGGTTCCAAGCGGACTGAAACACGCTAGTGGTTCTTGAAGTCCCGATATTCACCCAATCGCCTTTACTGTTAGTGGTCTTGATCGTCGAAGAGTTCGAGAAACAACTGAATCTAATAGAACTGCCGCCGCTGACAACGTGCCGGATTCCCTTGGGACCGCATTTCAGTACGGATCTCACTCCGCGGTCGCACCGCACGATGTCGTCTATAAATACTCCAACCTTAATAATGCTGCAGGTTTTCAGAGAGCCGCTAAGCAGGTCGTCGATCGAGCAGGACGGATTAGCGCCCTTCCGGAGCGCGGCTTCATTCTCTATCGTCACACGGCATTCGCAATCTCCGAGTGCCCTGTCGCAGTCAACCTCAGTCGAGCTTTGCACGATGAAGTAGTTGGACGTGAACAGGACTGCCACGAACGTGGCGATCACGAAGTAGACCCATCGGGTATTCATGGAGTCTCCCGGGAGTTTGTGATTAAGGAACGCATCCTGAGTATACGCTTTCGAACAGCGTCCTCATCGGGCCGCAGCCACAATAGCTTCTCCAACTCCGCAATAGCCTCCTCGCCGCGTTGGGTACGCCACAGAGCGGCCGACTTCTCTGTGAACACTTCGGCCTTGTATCCCAACTTAGCAGCCCGATCAAAAGCCGCGTTTGCAGAGACGTAATCTTCGCGGACGAGGGACAAGTGGCCCGACAGATAGTGAACCTCCAGGCGGTGCGGGTCGTAGTGGAGCGCTCTCTTCAAATCGGCGGCAGCCTGATCCCAGGATTGCCGGCTTATGGCAGAGTTAGCGCGGCGGAGAGCATGCTCGGAAGCGGCGTAGCGCCAACACCAGTGCCACGCCAGCGCCGCGCCGGCCAAAACCGTAGTACAGGCAGCCAGCCGAAATAGCCGCGATGGCGGGAGGGAGCGCCGCTCCACCAGCGCGGATTCCGCCGCTCCGAGGAAGATGGCGCAGAACGCAAGGCTTCCAGGAAGAAAGAACGGGAAGGCATACAGTGCGTTGATCAGCATGGCGACGACGGCGGCCCAGAAGCCCAATGCCGTGCCGTCGGCGGACAGCGCCCTACCGCGCCGCACAACCATGTATACGAGGGCTACGGCTGCCACAAGCGCGGGCAGGCCGGCTTCGGCGGCGATTTGCAGATAGTCGTTGTGCGCCTGCACGGGGAAGGATGCGCTGCTCAGAAAATTGCGGCCGAAGTCCGTTTGAAAACACTGTGCCTGCATCTCGGCGAATCTCACTTCGAACTGACCTAGCCCGACTCCGAACGGATGCGCCGCTATCACGTGGAACGTGACATACCAAAGCCAGAAGCGGCCGCGGATGGAAGCCGCATTTGCCAGATATCGGAACATATCCGGGCGGAGAGCGAGAATCGTCACAATCGCGATGAAGGCGATGGCTACGGCGGCTAGCGCGATGCGGCGACTGCGCAGAATGCTTCCACGCCATATTGCGAGCATCGCGAGCAGGCTGGCCACGCAAGCCAGCCAGGCTCCACGCGCGAAAGTGGCGGCCAGGCCTGCGGCGATCAGGGCCAGAGCTGCCACGCGAGCCCGTGACCACGCAGAGGCCAGGCGTCCCATCGTGACCAGCAGCGCCATTGCGAGGTACTCGCCGGCCCAGTTCGGATTGCCGAACGTGCCATACGACCGCCACTTACCATCAAGGACAATGGGCGCAGATAATGGGTCCATCCAAAAGGCTTGGCACAGCACGTAGGTGGCCTCGAAAGCGGCGGTCGCGGTGACCACGTCCGCCAATCGGTCACGCGCCGTTCGCTCCTCCAACGCCCAGGAGGTTACGCCGAAGAGGATCAACCCGGCAAACAGGCTCGCGGCCGTGTCGATACGCGGTGCCTGCCAGGCGTTTAACGCGGACATAGTGGCGAGCAGACCGATCGGCCACCATAAAGGCGTGACGGGGACGGTACGCGCCGAGAAGGCGAATAAGAGAGCGAACACCGCCGCGCCCGCGACCAGGAGCAGTTGCTTGGCGGCGAGGTGGGATTGGTGCAGGGACATCGAAACGGCGAAAGGCAAGAGCCCGGCGAAGATGCACAACCCCGCCGCGGGCAGGCTCAGCCGGTCTGCTGCCTCCATTCGATCTTCCATTGGGAAGTTTGCCCCGAGAGATTATACCCTTCGTCAATGTAAGGTACGGCCTCGGAGCGATCTCCTTCACATTGTCGTTGCTGGACGCCTCACACAACTCCGTGCTAGTACTCTATCCGGATGCACCGGACGTTTGACCCGTTTCGACTGCTGCTGATTTCTGTCGC
>DASRHX010000276.1:0-11906 GCA_035650295.1 Bryobacteraceae bacterium
CTGTTTAACATGAGCGCGCATGGGAAGCGAAGAGCGTTTCGAGCAGTGGCGTCGGACCATTGGATTAGCAGTGGCGCCAATCAGCTTTGTTGGCGCACGCGACGAATGCTTTTTGCGGCTCTGGGAACGATCGCGTCCGAAACGACAAGCAATATTGCCTCGGCGGCCATAATCGTTCCCGTCGCAATTGCCGGTGCCTCGAGTGATCCGTTAATGCCGCGCAAGCGCCTCGCGGAGTTGCTCCGGCAACAGCGGCTTCACGAAGTAATCGTCGGCGCCCATCTCTTTCGCTTGCTGCTGTTCGCGCGGTTCGCCCGAAGATGTAAGAATGTAGACCTTTGTATTCGCCAGCGCTGGATTTTGTTTCAACCACGCGAGCACTTCGAAACCGTTTTGGTTGGGCAGCTTAAGATCCAGGAAAATCACGTCAGGAGGCGTCTCGGCATGCCTGGTCAGAAAATCGATCGCTTTTGCGCCGTCCGTCGCCACCTCAATCTCCGCGTACACCTCTGCGCGCTTAAACGTGCGCTTGAAAAAGAAAACGTCGTCCTCCAAATCCTCGACCAGCAAAATCCTTTGGGCTGGCATGGTAGATCAGGGCGCGGCTGGCAACTCGATCCAAAAGCGGCTGCCCGCGCCGAGCCTTGAATCAACACCGCAATGACCGCCCATCCTTTGCGCAGCGCGTGCGACGATGGCCAGGCCGATTCCCGTGCCCTCGTGTTGCTTGACATTGCCGACGCGTTCAAAGATCCCAAAAACCTTTTGATGATGGGCAGGATCGATCCCGATGCCATTGTCCTGGACCAAAATACGCACACGGCCATTGGTCCTTTCCGTCCATATTTCAACGTGGGGCACGACCTCGGGCGCAACGAACTTGAATGCATTATTCAACAGGTTGGACAAACATTGGCCGAGCAGTGTCGGGTTGGCGAGCACACGCGAGAGGCCCTCACGGACAATCAATTGGCCGCCAGGCGGCAAGATGAAGTTGTTCATGGACATGACATCCTTGAGCAGCGCATCGATTGCTACGGCCTGCGGCGTCATGTCCTCACGGGCGATCCGGCAGTATTGAAGCAAGTCGCGGGTAAGCTGTTCCATCTGAATGCTGGCGGCCTTGATCCGATCAAGATACAGGCGGCCGTCCTCATCCAGATTTTGGGCGTAATCTTCCAGGAGCACTTCCGAAAAACCCTGCAACGAACGCAAGGGCGCGCGCAGGTCATGTGACACCGAATAGGAAAACGTCTCCAACTGTTCGTTCGCCTCGCGCAATTCCTCGTTGAGTTGCTGGATTACTTCCAGCTTGCGCGCCTGTTCCTGGTTGTGAAACGCCAAATACTCGGCTTGCTTTTTGATCACCGCCGTTTGCTGCGCGAGTTCGACGAATACTGACACCTTGGCTTTGAGCACTTCGGCGATCACAGGCAGGAACATGTAATCCACGGCGCCCAACCGATAGCCCTTAAGCCGGTCGATGTCCGATGTGTTGTAGCCTGTGATGAAAATGATTGGCGTCTTTTCGAATCGCGGCCGCTGGCGGATTAGCTCCGCAGTCTCGAATCCATCCATTCCCGGCATGTTCACATCAAGCAGAATCACCGCAAAATCCTGCTTCAACAGGCACTCGAGGGCTTCGCGTCCGTTGGTTGCCTTGACAATATTCTGGCCAAGCTCCTGAAGAATGGCCTCATGGGCGATCAGCTTCCCGGGCTGATCGTCCACGAGCAGGATGTTTGCTTTTTGTTCTGTCATCGATTAACGGTGCAACCACACCCGCATCAATGAGAGCAACTGGTCGGTATTGACCGGTTTGGCGATATAATCGGATGCGCCTGCCTCCAGGCACTTCTCACGGTCGCCTTTCATCGCCTTTGCGGTGAGCGCAATGATCGGCAGCAGCTTGTGCTTCGGCTCGCTGCGGATCACCTTCATTGTAGCATACCCGTCCATTTCCGGCATCATGATATCCATGAGCACCATGGAAACGTCCTGTGTTTTTTCGAGGATGTCCACTGCTTCGCGGCCATTCGAGGCACTCAGGACCTGCATTTGATGGCGTTCCAACAAGCCGGTCAGCGCGAAGATATTCCGCACATCGTCATCCACGACCAGGATCTTTCGATTCGCCAGGGCTTCATCGGTTTGATGTAGCCGGCGGAGCATGTCCTGCTTTTCCTGCGGCAAATCTGTGACGATGCGATGCAGGAACAGCGCAGTCTCGTCCAGCAAGCGCTCTGGAGATTGCACGCCTTTGATGACGATGCTCTTGGCCATAGTACGCAAACGCGTCTCCTCATCAGCCGAAAGCTCCTTCCCTGTGAACACGACAATCGGCAGATCGCGCAACGCGGGTTCGCCCTGGATTTTTTCCAGCAGCTCGAATCCGGAAATATCTGGCAGCCGAAGGTCCAGCACAACACAATCAAAAGCGCGGTCATGGATGAGATCCCACGCTTCCGCGCCGCTGCCAACGCTGGTGATGTCCACGTCCTTGTGGCCGAGCAATTCGACAATATTGTCGCGGGTGACGGGATCGTCATCAACAACCAGCAATCGCTTCACTTGACGCTTGCTGAACTCCTGGATGCGCCCAAAGGCCGCATCGATCCCTTCGGTGGTCACCGGCTTGATCATGTAGGCGAAAGCGCCCCGTTCGAGCCCATGCTGGCGCTCTTCTTCCATCGTGATGATTTGCACGGGGATGTGCCGGGTAAGGGGATCCTGTTTGAGATGGCTCAATACAGTCCAGCCGAGCATGTCCGGCAGGAAGATGTCCAACGTGATCGCTGTGGGCTTGAACTGCCGCGCCATCGAAAGCGCGACGTTTCCGCGCATTGCGACCAATCCTTTAAATCCCTTGTCCCGGGCCAACCCGAGCAAGACGCGCGCGTAATGCGGATCGTCCTCGATGATCAGAAGCACGGGATCGCCCTCCTTAATGATTTCCCGATCGTCCGGAACGTCCTCGAGTGCCGGCGGCGGCAGGACCTGGACGTGCGCCTGTTCGACTGGCTTGAGCTGTTTGTGGGCGGTCGGCCCGGCATACGTTTGCGGCAGATACAACGTGAACGTGCTGCCCTGACCCGGCGTGCTGCTCAGTCGAATCTCGCCGCCGAGCAGGTTCGCCAGTTCGCGACAAATCGCCAACCCAAGACCGGTCCCGCCATACTTGCGGCTGGTGCCGGCATCGGCCTGTTGGAATGCTTCGAAGATGATCTTTTGCTTTTCGGGGGGAATACCGATGCCGGTATCGGTGACCTCAAACGCGATCACCATCGGCGCTCGCTTCAACAACGGATGATTGGGCGTCCACCCGGCCTTGGCCAACGAGATTGAAAACGACACCTTGCCGTGCGCGGTAAATTTGAACGCATTCGACAGCAAGTTCTTCAGGATTTGCTGCAAGCGCTTGGCGTCCGTGATCAGGCTGCGCGGCAGATTGGTATCCGCCGTGATGACAAAGCCGAGGTTGCGGCTGTCGGCCACGTGGCGAAAATTGCGTTCCACTGTGTCGCGCACCAAAGCCAGCGTGAGTTCTTCGGCTTCCACCGTAACGGTGCCGGATTCGATCTTCGACAGATCGAGAATATCGCTGATCAGATTCAGCAGGTCGGTTCCGGCGCTGTGGATCGTGCGGGCATAGTCGACCTGTTTCTGCGTTAGATTGCCGCTCGGGTTGTCCACGAGTTGCTGGCCGAGAATCAGGATGCTGTTCAGCGGCGTGCGCAACTCATGCGACATGTTCGCGAGGAACTCCGACTTGTACTTCGAAGTCAGCGCAAGCTCGGCGGCCTTCTCTTCGACCGCCCGGCGCGCCTGCTCGATTTCCGCGTTCTTGCGTTCGACCTCCGCGTTCTGCTCGGCCAACTGGCGCGCCTTTTCTGCAAGCTCCTCGTTCGTTCGTTGCAATTCGATCTGTCGCGTCTGCAATTCACCGGCGAGTTCCTGCGATTGCTGCAGGAGGTTTTCGGTGCGCATCGTGGCCTCGATGGTATTCAAGACGATCCCGATGCTCTCGGTGAGCAGTTCGAGGAATGCGACGTGGGTGGCGGTATAAGTGCTGATGGATGCGAGTTCGATGACGGCCTTGATCTCGCCTTCGAACACCACCGGAAGCACTATGATGTTCGTCGGATTGGCCTTCATCAAGCCGGAGCTGATCTCGATACTGCCATCCTGAACCCCGCGAAGCATGATTGGCTTCTTTTCAATGGCGCATTGACCAACCAACCCTTCGCCCAGTCGTAGTTTTTCGGAGGAATCGCGCCCCTTCCGATGCGCGTAGCTTGCCAGCAATTTCAACTGCGGATCGTTGTCGCCGGCGTCCATTTGATACATCACGCCCTGGTGCGCGTTGACCAACGGCGCCAACTCCGAGAGCAGCAAGCGGCCGACCGTCAGCAGATCGCGCTGCCCCTGCAGCATGCGGGTGAATTTCGCGATGTTCGTCTTGAGCCAATCCTGCTCGGTGTTGCGCTGCGTGGTATCGCGCAGGTTGCTGATCATCGCGTTGATGTTGTCCTTCAACTCGGCGACTTCACCGCGCGCGTCCACCTGAATCGAACGCGTAAGGTCACCTTTCGTGACGGCAGTCGCAACTTCCGCAATGGCGCGCACCTGAGTTGTCAAATTCGCCGCAAGTAGATTCACGTTGTCGGTGAGATGTTTCCACGTGCCGGACGTGCCAGGTACGTTGGCCTGCCCGCCGAGCCGCCCTTCGACGCCGACTTCACGCGCGACGGTGATCACTTGCTGCGCAAAAATCGCGAGCGTGTCGGTCATGTTGTTGATTGTATCGGCAAGCGCGGCGATCTCGCCCTTCGCCTGGACCGTGAGCTTTTGGTTCAGGTTGCCTGTCGCGACCGCCGTAACGACTTTCACAATGCCGCGCACCTGGTCAGTGAGGTTGTAAGCCATCACGTTTACGTTGTCCGTGAGGTCTTTCCACGTTCCCGCGACTCCCGGAACCTGTGCCTGGCCGCCGAGTTTTCCTTCGGTGCCGACTTCGCGCGCGACACGAGTCACTTCTGCGGCAAACGCATTGAGCTGATCCACCATCACGTTAATCGTGTTCTTCAGCTCGAGAATCTCGCCTTTAACATCGACTGTGATCTTTTTGGAAAGATCGCCCTTGGCGATAGCCGTAGCGACTTCAGCGATATTGCGCACTTGCGCCGTCAGATTACCGGCCATCATGTTTACGGAATCCGTGAGATCCTTCCACGTTCCCGCGACACCGGGGACGATCGCTTGTCCGCCCAGCTTCCCATCCGTGCCCACTTCGCGCGCGACACGGGTCACTTCGGAGGCAAACGAGCGGAGTTGGTCCACCATCGTGTTGATCGCTTCCTTCAGTTGAAGGATTTCACCGCGCACGTCGACCGTGATCTTCTTCGAAAGATCGCCGCTCGCGACAGCGATAGTCACCTCGGCGATATTGCGGACCTGGGCGGTAAGGTTGGACGCCATCGAATTGACATTGTCCGTGAGGTCTTTCCACGTTCCCGCCACGCCGGGCACTTGCGCCTGGCCGCCCAGCTTGCCGTCAGTGCCGACCTCTTTGGCGACGCGTGTGACTTCGGAAGCGAACCCGTTGAGTTGGTCCACCATCGTGTTGATGGTGTTCTTCAGTTCAAGAATCTCACCCTTGACGTCGACGGTGATCTTTTGTGAGAGGTCGCCTTTGGCTATGGCGGTGGCCACTTCAGCGATATTGCGGACCTGGGCGGTAAGGTTGCCCGCCATCATGTTTACGGAATCCGTGAGATCCTTCCACGTTCCCGCGACCTCGGGCACCTGGGCCTGGCCACCCAACTTGCCTTCGGTGCCGACTTCGCGCGCGACGCGCGTCACTTCCGAAGCAAACGAGCGAAGCTGATCCACCATCGTGTTAATGGCCTCTTTGAGCTGCAGAATCTCCCCGCGGACGTCGACCGTGATCTTTTTCGAAAGATCACCATTCGCGACAGCAATCGTCACGTCCGCAATATTCCGCACCTGGGCGGTCAGATTGGACGCCATGGAATTCACATTGTCCGTCAGGTCTTTCCACGTTCCGCCCACGCCCGGCACTTGCGCCTGTCCACCGAGTTTGCCATCGGTGCCGACCTCGCGCGCCACGCGCGTCACCTCCGAGGCGAACGCCTTGAGTTGGTCCACCATTGTGTTGATGGTGTTTTTCAGCTCGAGAATCTCTCCTTTGACGTCCACGGTGATCTTCTTCGATAGATCACCTCGCGCAATCGCCGTCGCCACCTCAGCAATATTTCGGACCTGGGCCGTCAGGTTCGATGCCATGGAATTGACATTGTCCGTGAGGTCCTTCCACGTGCCGGCGACGCCAGGCACCTGGGCTTGCCCGCCTAACTTGCCTTCGGAGCCCACTTCGCGCGCCACACGCGTCACTTCGGACGCAAACGAGCGGAGTTGATCCACCATCGTGTTGATCGCTTCCTTCAATTGAAGGATTTCCCCGCGCACGTCCACGGTGATCTTCTTGGAGAGGTCGCCGCTCGCCACAGCAATCGTGACATCGGCGATATTGCGAACTTGCGCCGTGAGATTTCCGGCCATCATGTTGACCGAATCAGTCAGGTCTTTCCACGTGCCACCTACATCCGGCACCTGAGCCTGGCCGCCGAGGCGTCCTTCCGTGCCGACTTCGCGCGCGACGCGAGTCACTTCGGACGCGAACGCATTGAGTTGGTCCACCATCACGTTGACGGTGTTCTTCAGTTCAAGAATTTCGCCTTTCACCTCAACCGTGATCTTGCGGGAGAGGTCGCCGCGCGCAACCGCGGTCGTCACTTCCGCAATATTTCGGACCTGGGCCGTAAGATTTCCGGCCATCATGTTGACCGAATCGGTCAAGTCTTTCCACGTGCCCGCGACATCCGGCACTACGGCCTGGCCGCCGAGACGCCCTTCGGTGCCGACTTCGCGTGCTACGCGAGTCACTTCCGACGCGAAGGCGTTCAACTGGTCTACCATCGTGTTGATCGTGTTCTTTAATTCAAGAATCTCGCCTTTGACATCGACGGTGATTTTGCGCGAGAGGTCACCACGCGCGACAGCCGTTGTAACCGTCGCGATGTTGCGGACTTGCGTTGTAAGATTCGTCGCCATCGCGTTCACCGAATCCGTCAGGTCTTTCCATGTCCCAGCCACGCCCGGAACGATGGCCTGGCCGCCGAGCTTTCCGTCGGTGCCCACTTCGCGCGCTACACGTGTCACTTCCGAGGCGAACGAACGGAGCTGATCCACCATCGTGTTGATCGCTTCCTTCAGGAGCAGGATTTCCCCGCGCACGTCCACCGTGATTTTCTTCGAGAGGTCCCCGTTGGCGACTGCAATCGTCACATCCGCGATATTCCGGACCTGCGCCGTAAGGTTCGACGCCATCGAATTCACGTTGTCAGTCAGGTCTTTCCATGTGCCAGCGACCCCGGGGACTTGCGCCTGCCCGCCCAGTTTGCCTTCCGTTCCGACTTCCTTGGCCACGCGAGTCACTTCCGACGCAAACGAACGGAGCTGATCCACCATTGTGTTAATCGTGTTCTTCAGCTCCAGGATTTCGCCCTTCACATCCACGGTGATCTTCTGCGACAAGTCACCTTTCGCAATGGCGGTCGCCACCTCGGCAATGTTTCGGACCTGCGCCGTCAGATTACCGGCCATCATATTCACCGAATCGGTCAAGTCCTTCCATGTCCCGGCGACTTCGGGCACCTGGGCCTGCCCGCCCAGCTTGCCTTCAGTTCCAACTTCGCGCGCCACGCGCGTCACCTCAGAGGCGAATGAACGGAGTTGATCCACCATGGTATTGATGGCCTCTTTCAACTGCAAAATCTCACCGCGCACGTCCACGGTGATCTTCTTGGACAAGTCGCCGCTCGCCACCGCGATCGTGACTTCAGAAATATTTCGGACCTGCGCCGTGAGGTTGGAGGCCATCGAGTTCACGCTGTCGGTGAGTTCCTTCCAAACGCCACTCACGTTCTTCACCTGGGCCTGTCCACCGAGCTTGCCTTCCGAGCCGACTTCGCGAGCCACACGCGTCACCTCCTGCGTGAAGACGCTCAACTGCGCGATCATCGTGTTCACGATCTTCGCGCTGCGCAGGAATTCGCCTTCCAGAGGACGGCCGTCGGCTTCCAAACTCACGGTCTGGCCAAGATCACCCTTGGCCACCGCGCTGATCGACCGTGTAACCTCCGAAATCGGCCACACCAAATCGCCGATAAGATTGTTCACCGATTCTTCCATGCCGCGCCACGCCCCGCCATTGCCCATGCTGAAGGCCGCTCGCTGGCGAATTTTGCCTTCCTTGCCGACCGTGCGGCTCACGCGGCGTAGCTCTTTCTCCATGGTCGCATTGGTCACCATCATCTCGTTAAACACGTCCGCCAACTTTCCCTCCACACCTGTCCAGTTCGACGGCAGACGCGCCGAAAAATCGCCCGCGCGGGCTGCCAACATCGCTTTCAGCAACAGCGATACGTCACATTGCGGTGTGCCGTTCAGGGCATGGCGCCGTTTTGCTGGTGTGGACTTTGACGACGATCGCGAGCGCGGCTGCGCTGAGGTTTGCTGGGTTTCGACGGGCGTTTCTCGTGTTTTCATTGTTTGACAGCTATTCCGCGGTGCTCACTAGACCAGCGCATTTCTTCCGCACGAAACCGCGCCAATCGTGGAAAATCGGGCTTATCTCTGTCACCCGATGGCCATTAGTTTCGCGGATGCGAACCTACCCTGCTATGGGGAATTCACCCTATGGCAGCGAGCGATTAATTGGGTTGCGCTTTCGCTCAAAAGCGAATTGCCACGAATACCACGCCTTGGGCGGCGCCAGTGTGAGGATTGATCGAGACGTTCCGAAATTCCCGGCCAGGCACGACCGGAGCCCGCAGGTCCAAACCGTTAGCGATCGCACCGCGGCGGCTTACTTCAGGCAACACGCCATCGTATACTGCCGTTGGGCCAAAAACTCGCTGGAGCCGGTTAGTTGCGGTTAGCATTGCCGGCGGGGCCGGTTGCGTTTCGGATTGAGCAGCAGCGAACAGGGCCGAGGCAAGAACAATGAAGCCGGAGAGTCCAAGAGTTTTCATAGGCTTATTTCCTGGCGACAACCCTCTGCTTCGCGTTCGTTTTTGTCAATATCACAAAAGGGAAGCGGGCGGTTGTCTCAGGCCGCACTGCCCTGGGACTCCCGCCCGCTGGCGACCGGCGAGCGAACCACGTTCGCGCGCCAGGTCAAACTTCCTTCAGTTCCCGCGCGGAGTTTGCGTCGGTGTTTGTGCCGGCGTCTCCGTGGGTGTCTGCGTCGATGGCTGGTTGGTGAGAGTTCCCGAACGGCTGTTGTTGGTGCCGTTGGTCACCGAGCCGCTTTCAGTCGAGGTTCCGACGCTCGTGTCCGCGCTGCCGCGTTCCGGTTCGTTGCTGGTGTTTGTGCCCGCGCACCCGATAAACAGGCCCGCCGCGGCGAGTAAGCAAATTATTTTCTTCATATCGCGTTATCCTTTCCGTCGTTGCGAACATCATCGCCCACGGCAGGATTGCCTCAATGGGGGCAAACACGAACAAATCGCCCGAAAAACCCTTACAGCCGCGGCGCGTCGGGTTTAAAGGGTGTTTGAAAGGCCAGCACACCTTTCGCTTTGACCTTGCGTTTATAAACTCTGTCGCCGCACGTCACTACCAACTCGTCCAGTGCCGGGCCCGCAAAGCATACATTGGACAGCCATGCGCGCTGCGGCTTGGGAATGATGCTGTTTACGCGCCCCGCCTGATCGCACACCTGCAAACCCATTTCAGTTGTCACGTAAAGATTTCCGCGCGCGTCGACTTTCATGCCGTCCGCTCCGCTTTGCATGCTGCCGTCAACCAGGTGCAAATGAAAATAGCGCTGACGGTGCGTGAGCGTTCCGTCCTCCTGAATCTGGAATGAATAAACGAATTGTCCGCTTGTGTCGGCCACAAGCAGCAAGGATTGGTCCGGACTCAGCGTGACGCCATTAGGCCGGGTGATCCGGTCATCCACGGTTTTCTTTTCGCCACGATTATTAATAAACCATACTTTCTTATTGCCTGGATCGGTCACGTAAATCTCGCCTTTATGGTTCACGACGAGATCATTCGATGTGATGTCTTCGGCCACCGTCGATTCCTTCCCGGACGCGTCGTACGCGACGATGGCCTTCTTGCCATTCGCGCACGCGAATAATCGCCCGTCCGGCCCGAACATCAATCCGTTCGCGCCGCCGGTGTTCTCTGCAAACACCGCGACCTTTCCGTCAGGGCCAACCTTATGGATGCGATTATTCGGAATATCTGTGAAGAACAGTTCGCCCCTGGTGTTGACGGCCGGCCCTTCGGTAAACTTGTGCCCTTCACTTACCAGTTCCCACCCTGCGCCGGGCTCGAGAATGTTCAAGGTCTTTGCCGGTTTCACCGGTTCCGGGTAATCGCGCCAGAGCCAGCGCATTGCATCGGGGAAAATCGCGCCGCCATGCCTGCCATTATGGCCGCCGTCGCCCCATTCGTGTTTCACGTCGTAACCTGCAAACTGTAGTGCTGAAAGCATGTCCTGGTTGGCCACCCACCAATTGCCGCCGTAAATATTCAGATCGCCGCTGCCATCCTGCAGGAACACGCGGATCGGTTTGGGTTCCGTTTTCCGGATCAGAGTCGGGCAATCGTTGCCACCGCGCAGCCCGACATACGTGCCAATCGTGCTGAACACCTTGCTGAATGCGTCCGGCCGTTCCCACGCGGCAGTAAATGCGCAGATCGCGCCCGAACTCGCTCCGGCAATTGCTCGCCCCGCTGCGTTCGTCGTCAGATTATAGTTCTTCCCGACCTCTGGCAGGATTTCTTCGAGCAGAAAACGCGCGTACTGATCTCCTAATCCATCATACTCGAAGCTGCGATTAAACCGAGGCAGCGCATTGCTGGATACCGCCGACACGACGCCGGGATTAATGAAAACGCCAATCGTCACCGGCATCTCTCTCTTATGGATCAGGTTATCGAACACATTCGGGATTCGATACTGCCCATTCGTGTTCACGTAACCACCGCCGTCCTGGAAAACCATCACGCACGCGGGTTTGCTCGCACTGTACTGCGCCGGAACATAAACCCAATAATCCCGCACCGTGCCCGGAAAGATTTTGCTCGTCCACGAATGCTTTGTCACCGTCCCGCGCGGCACGCCTTCCTGCGGCATCGAGTCAGGGCCGAGCTTGTAATCATCCGCCGCATGGCAAGAGAGAGCAGTGAGGACAATGAGAAGGAATGGCGTGCGCATGCGGCGGACATTAGGGAATAGGCTGGAACATTTCAAGCGGTGTGCTCTACCGCCTGGATCAAGGCACGGATGTACCCGTACGCAAAGGCAAAGGCCTGAGAGCCGCCAGGATCGTCCGGATGATGGGGAACATGATCGGGCATGACCATGTAGGGGTAATCTACATCCCGATACGCCAGCATCGCTTTGAACATATCGACATCGCCTTCATCGGGATATACTTCCATGAAGTCATCACGTTTCCCGCGGATGTTGCGAAAGTGAACGTTGAAGATTTTCTTGCGCGCTCCGAAGTATTGGATCACCTCGAAGATTTCCTTGCCCGGATTCTCAAGCATCTCCGAAATGGTGCCCTGGCAGAAATTTAATCCATGGTACGGACTCTCTTGGATGGAAATGAATTTCTTGAGTCCGTCAACCGTGCCGAGGACGGCATCCACACCCTGGTAGCCCGTGACAGCCGGCACGCCCGGATCATGCGGGTGGCAAGCCAGCCGGATTTTGTGCTCGTTAGCCACTGGCACGACGCGCTCCAAAAAATAGCTGATGCGATCCCAATAAATATCCGCCGTCACGCGCCCGGCCCGCG
>DASRHX010000277.1:0-5762 GCA_035650295.1 Bryobacteraceae bacterium
CGAGGGTGCGGCCGACGATGGCGGCACAACGCAGACTTACCGGCTCGACCTCTCCTCCCCGGCCTTCAACGGGAACAGGCCGGCTCGCATTTCCTGCCTGCTTCCGGTTGCGGGATACATGGAGCTGGAACTCTCCGATGAGCTCGGTCGCTCTCTCTACATGGACGGCGGAGCGGTGAAGACTTCGCGCGACGTCGCCACCCTGGCGGTCGCGGGCCAATGGTTTTCCCGGACACTTCAGGGCGCTGCGGATTGGCCCTCGTCGGTTCGCATCCAGTTGACCATCTCGCACACGACCGAGGAGCCGGACGGCACAATTCTTGCGGCGACGGAAGACCCCAGCGCGCATGCGCCAACGCTGTCGGCCGGGGAAGCGCGCGTGCGCGTGATTTCACTGCCATCGGGAAACATGGTGTCTGAGGAGCGCGCGCACTTATCCGGCGGGATGCCCGATCACCGCCGCTGGATGAGCGGCATGCGCGCCGGTTGGTACGCGGTGCAATTCCATTACGAAACTGCTGGCGGCGACGTAGCCACTCTAGTTCGGCTTGCTCCACCTGCCCAATGAGCGGGCTACCTACCGCTTCGCACCGATTCCGAACTGGTCGCCGGCGCGAACCGCTTTGCCGTTCTTGAAAACAATCTCCAGCACCTTTTCGCTGCCTACGTGCCGGCCCGTTTCATCTTCCAGCGTGGCCACGATTTTTTTTGATTGAGTGTCGAAGACTTCACCCGTGGATGAGTAGGTCAGTTTGCCGTCGATGCTAAACGTGATCCAGCCGGGCTGGTCCCGCACCTTCAAACTCGCCAACTGCTTTGGCGGCATCACCGTCGCGTCAAACACATGCAGCATGCTATTGGCTCCATCGGCCAGCCAGATCTCCTTCTCGTCAGGCGTAAGCGCGATGCCATGGCTGGGGCATCCGTGGCGTTTGACAGGACCTTGCTTGTAGCCCGTGACCTCCACGCGATGGAGCATCTTACCTGTCCTCATATCGCCAACCTCGAATCCCAGCAGATTGTTGACGTTCACATAACACATCGTCTGGCTGCCGTTCACCGTGAAGGGACGAATGGAGTGACTGAACGGTCCGACGGTCTTCACGACCGCGTGAGTCTTAGTGTTCGCGACGGAGAGAAGCGGCGACCGTAATCCGGCGAGATAAACCTCTTTCCCGTTCGGCCCGTAAATCGTATTGTGGGCCCCGGACTTGGTCACGATCTTGGAGATGAGTTCTCCGGTGGCCGCATTGACGACGTTCCAGTGCGGTCCCTCAAATGATGGGACGTAGAGCAGTTTGCCGTCCGGGGAAAGGGCCATGCGATCGCAGCCTCCCGGCAGTTCTTTGTCCCACTCCATCTTCTCCGTTTTAAGGTCGATGCAGCCAACGCGCTTGATAGTGCTCACGTAGAGCTTTCCCGTGCGCGCGCTTGCTTCTATGCCCTTGACGTTTTCCGGCTCCTTGCCTTGCGGCACGTCCCAGGTCGGAATGCGCTTCACGAACCGGTGGCGGTTATCGATATCAAATACGATCACCCCGATGCCACCGTAGTCGACGTAGTTGCGGATTCCCGGCGTGGCGACGTAGAGAAGATGTTTCTCCTGTGCTGAAACTGCTTGCGCGGACAAGCCGGCAGCAACCATAAGCAGGAAAGTCAGTAGCGGATTGAGTTTTCGTTTCATCGATAAATTCCGATCGGGTCCGCTCCAGATTCTATTCGATTCCAGCCGATTGCGTGACCCGCTCCGAACAAAAGGCCACTGTGCCTTTGACATGAGCTTGCGGCCATGATAGCGTCCAACACATTCCGCAGCCGGGAGGTTTTCTCATGAATCGAGCCATTGTTCTACTTGCACTCTTCGCCTTGTCCGCGTTGGCGCAAGACACGCGTGCCACGCTCTCCGGCACCGTAACCGACCCCACTGAAGCAGCTGTCGCGGGCGCGGGAGTGAAATTGATTAATGTCAATACCGGTGTGGACTTTGACAGCACCACCAACGGGAGCGGCCAATACAGGTTCCTCTTCCTGATTCCCGGCACGTACAAACTGACAGTGCAGATGGTCGGCTTCCGTAACTTTGAACGCGATGGCATCCTCCTGCAAGTTGGCCAGGCTGCGGCCGTCGACGTCTCACTACAACTCGGCGCGACATCAGAAACCGTGACGGTATCGACCAGTGCCGCGCTGCTCGATACGGAGAAGAGCGATCGCGGCGTGATCATCGACAAAGTGCGCATCACCGATTTGCCGCTCAACGTGCGAAACCCGATCATGCTCACGGCGCTCTCCCCAGGTATCACCCACACTAGCGGCACGGCACACTTGAATCCCTTTTCCAATAGCGGAATCTCTTCCTGGTCGGTGAACGGCGGCTTAAACAACAACACAGAGTTCATCATGGACGGAGCGCCTAACAATGCGTTCTCCGGCAAGGAGAACCGCATCGCCTACGTGCCGCCTGCCGATGCAGTGGAAGAGTTCAAGGTGATGACCACGGTCTACGACGCGCAGTACGGACGTACAGGCGGCGGCGTGATTAACGTGTCGAGCAAGAGCGGCACAAATTCCTACCACGGTACGGCTTATGAATTTCTCAAACGCCCGTCGTTCAATGCAAACTCCTTCTCGAACAATGCGAAGGGATTGGATCGGCAAAATACCGGTCTCGACCAATGGGGCTTCACCATTGGCGGTCCGGTCCGCATTCCCAAGCTGTATAACGGCCGGGACAGGACTTTCTTCTTCTTTTCCGGTGAGGCGTACCACGAGAATCTGCACTTCCCGAATGAGTCCATCACATCCGTTCCAACCGTTGCGCAGAAAAACGGAGATTTCTCCCGCACCTTCGACAACGCCGGCCGGTTGATGCCAATCTACGATCCGGCGACGGGGCGCCAGGAGGGTGCGAACTGGGTGCGCGACGCCTTCCCCGGCAACCGCATCCCGTCGAATCGCATCAACCCGACGTCGTCCAAAATCCTGACAGGCTATCCGGACCCCAATTCGTCCACCCCGGGTTCGCCCGAGTGGCAGAACAACTTCGTACTGTCACCCAACCGCGGGTTTTTCGATTTTCACAACTACAACGCTCGCATCGATCACAACTTTTCCGGCCGTCACCGGCTATATGGCCGTTGGGGTTGGAACCGCCACGAATCGTTCCGTATCAAGAATGCGATTCCCGGAATTGGCGCCGACCACCAGACTGGCGGAAAGACCAACAACGGAATCACGATCGACTGGGTCAGCACGATCAATAGCAGCACCGTATTTAACTTCCGAACGTCCCTCACACGCTGGCAGGAGGATTTGCCGGGCTTTGACCATAAGTTCAATCCGACACAATGGGGCTGGCCGGAGTCTCTTGCCCGAGCGCTGCCCGTGCAAGCCGACGGCGGAACCAGAAACTTCCCCACAAAAATCCTGTTTATTCAGGACAGTATGTCGCGGCCCAGCGGCGGACGGCCGCCGTATATTTCGGTCAGCAATTACGGATTTCTTGGCTCCAACAGCTTCCTGTTCGAGCCGACTAACGTATTCAGCATGGCGCCGAACGTAGCGATTGTCCGCGGTAAGCACACAATCAAGGCGGGACTTGATTTCCGCCTTTCGCGATTTACGCAGCAGCAGCCCGATTACGCGGCGGCGAGACTCGATTTCGACCGTGGCTTCACGCGGCAAAACTACCTCGTACAAGACGCGTTAAGCGGGAACGGGATCGCATCGCTACTCCTCGGTTTTCCCGCCTCCGGCCGTATCGACAACAACGTGTTTCCCTATTACCAAACGCAGTACGCCGCGCCGTGGATTCAGGACGATATTAAGGTCACCCGGAATTTGACGATCAACCTTGGGTTGCGCTGGGACATGAACATCGCGCCGACAGAGAGGTTCGACCGCGCCAACCGCGAGTTCTTTGCCAATCAGGTGAATCCGATCTCGAATCGCGTGGACAAGACGCGCTTCCCCGGATTTGAAGTGAAGGGTGGCATCGGATTCGCCGGCGTCAATGGCCTGCCGCGCAGTCCCTATAACAACGACTACAAGACCTTGCAGCCGCGCATTGGCGGCGCCTATCAGATCAATTCGAAAACCGTACTTCGCGCCGGCTACGGTCTCTTCTTTACCGCACCGGTTAGCCGTGGATTCACCAACGGATTCAGCATTCAGACCCCCTATGTCTCCTCCTTGGACGCCGGCCGCACGCCCGCGAACAACGTCGCCAATCCGTTCCCGGACGGGGTGTTGAAGCCGCCGGGTGCGTCCTTAGGAATGGAGACTTTCCTTGGCCAATCGCCATCGTTCACCAACACGAATTTCCGTACGCCTAGAGTGCATCAGCTATCGGTAGGTTTCCAGCGGCAACTTCCATTCGGAATGACCGTGGATGCATCCTACGTCGGCTCTCGCACGCGGAAGGCGGCGGTTGTCAAACCGTATAACGAACTGCCGGTGGAAGCATTGGCCTTAGGATCCTCGGTACTCAATCAGTCCGTGCCTAATCCATTCCAAGGGCTCATCAACGCGGGCGGTCTCGGAGCCGCGACCGTACCGCGCCAGCAGTTGCTGCGGCCGTTTCCTCAGTTTGCGGCCTTCAACAGTGCCGATCTCAACAGGGGAAGCGTGTGGTACGACTCACTGCAGGTCTCGGTGGAGAAGCGCTATTCGCACGGGTTGACCTTTATCGTGGCCTACACGCTTTCGAAGAACATCGAAGCGATGAGCTATCTGAACGGACAGGATTCCTCGCCCGGCCGCACGCTGACGGCGTGGGATCGGCCGCACCGACTGACGATCGCTCCTATTTACGAACTTCCGTTCGGACCGGGCCGCCGGTTCCTGAACGGCAACCACAAGGTATGGAGCCGGCTCGCCGGAGGATGGCAGACTGTGATCACGTCAACCTTTACAAGCGGCACTCCGATGAATATACCGGGCGACGTGTATTTGCTCGGCGACCCGCGTCTGGAATCACCCACATGGGATCGCCTTTTCAAAACCGGTGTAATCGACGTAAATGGCGCAATACGCAATGTCCTGCCGGGCGAATCGCCAGTGTTTCAAGTGCGGCCTCCCTTCACGCTGCGCACGACGCCCCTGCGCTACGGTAACCTGCGCAACCAATGGGGGACCACATTTGATTATTCGGTCCTGAAGAAAGTGGCGATTAACGAACGCGTGAGGGCGCAATTCCGCGTCGAGGCCTTCAATTTGTTTAATACTCCGATCTTTTCAGCGAACCCGAACCTAACGCCAACCTCGGTCGACTTCGGCAAGATCTTCCGTGACAATGGGCAGAGCAATTCCCCACGCATTGTTCAATTGGGATTCCGGCTTGAGTTCTGACAAACAACTATTCGCCTGCAGCCAGGACCAGGTTCGCAAGCGGGACGGTTTGGCCGGAGTTGAATGCCCCAACAGCTAGGTAATCATCAAGCTTCGAGTCGTACTCCGCAACGGACGTTGGATCGGGTTTTCACCAGCAGCTGCCGCGTGCTTAAGAGGGTAAACTCCGCTGTGCCAATCGATTGCAGGGCCAACTGAGTCTTGACGCAGCCGAGGCGCCTGTTCGGAGTTTTGATTGGATGTACAAGCTGGAGTTAGTTCCCCTGGGCGGTACAAGAAAGTTGAGCCTGGCCCCGGAGGGCCAGCTCAAAGTACACACCCAGGAGAACCACCATGAATTCCTACTACATCGGGCTGGACATTCACAAGCGGTCGATCAGCTACTGCATCAAGAGCGCCGGCGGCCAGATCTG
>DASRHX010000278.1:0-9386 GCA_035650295.1 Bryobacteraceae bacterium
CACACGCCATTCTGCTGGACATCGTCGGCCTGCATCCTGGCTCGGTGGAGTGGTCACAACGTTATGCCGAGAGCCTCAAGACATTTTTCAATCGGTTGAACCTGCTAGGGCTGGGCGGCCTGGTGCAGAAGTTTATAACCGCAATTCAGCGCGTCGCCGCACGCAACAAGCTGAATGGCCTGGGATACCCGGCGGGTGAAAAGAATCCGCCCATTTTGGATCTCATCTTCAATGGACGTCACAACCGGCTGAAGGGTGGAGTGGTCGATGACGTTCCCATATCAGAAACGGAGCCCTTGATCGCCAGCACCGAAGACGGGCGGAACTACATTCAGTGGCTGATCGACTCGGCGAACACTTCACTAAACGCCCTCTATACGCAGGACGGATTTAAGGACGATAAAGTCCCGACATCGTTGCTTTACCTCTTTCTGCGCCACGCGCTCCAGATGGGTTATCACGACGTGAGCATCCGGGCTCATGAACTCGCCGGGATCTATGACTCCGCAAAAGTGCAACAGGCTCGTATCGACGAACCGTTCCTTCACGTACGCGACAACAGTTTGGTGAGTGAAAGCCGTTACGAGCCTCTCTTTGCGGTTGATTCCCGAATTACAGGGAGCCTAACTCAGCCTGTTCACGAGTTCATCGCGACGCGGCTCAATTCCATCATCTTCGCGAGCGGGCTGCGCGATCAACTGAGCGGATTGGAAAGGTTGAAAGATGAGCCCACGGCCCGGTTGGAGCGCGTGTTCGCAGATCACATTGATTGCTGCTCCTATCGTCTCGATCCTTGGCTGCTGGGAATCGTCAACCTCCAGCTTTGCCTAATGCGCAATTTGCGCGACGGCGCGGCCGCCCCGGCGAGGCAAGGAATCTATTTAGGCGCATATGCATGGCTCGAAGACCTGGAACCGGAGAAGAAGGTCTTGATGCCTGTGCGCCTGACGGATCCCGAACTCGCTGAGAAGTTCAATTCTCCCGATGACCCGCCGTTGATGCGCGATAGCACAAACCAGGGCTACATTCATGCACCTTCGCTCAATCACGCCGTGGCTGCCGCCGTGCTGCGTAACGGATTTATCTCGAATGCAAGCCCGGCGAACCGCCAGACTATGGCCGTCAATCTAACTTCCGAGCGCGTGCGCACGGCGCTTTCCATGATTGAAGGGGTTCGCGCGGGACAGAGCCTGTCGGAACTACTGGGTTATCAATTTGAGCGGGGTCTTCATGACCGCCACAGTCTGGCGGAAGTAGACCGGTTTATTTTCGAGATGCGGGCAGAGTTCCCGCTACGGGCAAAGCGCTTCCAGTCGACAAAGCCTCCGGAGGGCACACCGATCCAATCATTAGAGGCGCGCAACGTGATCAACGGACTTTCGCTCGTGGAGCACATCAAGTCAACCGGTAACAAGACGTATCCGTTCGGCAAGCCAGGGCTTCCGCCCGTGAATTCTCAAGCCGAGGCCGATGCCATCAATGCTGAAGCCGAACGGTTGTTGGAATCTCATGACGCCGTTGCCGATTTAGCGCTTTCCGAAGGCGTCTATCAGGCCGTGCTCGGCAATTATGACCGTGTTGCTTCCACCTACGACGCATATGCGCGAGGAAACTTTCCGCCAGAGCCTGCGGTTGTTCAGACGCCGATCCCTGGAATTGGCTTGACGCATCGAGTGGGGCTGCATCTCGAGGCGGGCGCCGCCCCCAACGTTTCTCCGATTCCGGGCCTTTCGGTAACCCCTCGGGCGCAAGCGGAACCGGCGTTAAATCGATGGCTTGCCGCAACCCTGCCGGCCTTGGATCGGGTGGCTTGTGTCGTGGCGTTTCGGGAAGCTGCTACGGGCGCGGATGTGACTCGCGAGATCACACTGCGGAACCTCGACCTTCAGCCAGCGGATCTTCTGACGATGATTCGCGACGACAACCAGCAGGCCATGACCGAACTGGATGATCACATTGTCCTGTTCGTACAGCTCAACTTCGGTCCGCGCCCTGACCTGCCGATTTCGATTCACTACCTGGAGAAGCAGGCCGCTGACTTTAGCGTTTTTGAAGCGATGCCGCTTGCCCGGAACGTCCGGCGCGTAATAACCAAGTCGCGTCCTTTGGAGGCGACAGATTTGGCGCTTATGAATGAGGCGGAATCTGCTCAAAACGCCCAGCCATTCGTCGATAAAGCTCGCCTGGATCTCGTCCAAGCGTCGCTCCAGAATCTCCGGGGCGACTTCGCGAGCTTTAAAGGTGGGATCGATCCGCTGCTCTCCGACGTTGTGGCTAACCGGGAGGCGCTTGTAGCCGGCGCTGACTTCGTTGCAGCCAGTATTTCGTCGCTACTGGCGCGAGCCGCAACGTTTGCCATTCCGCAGTCAGGCTGGGGGTTCACCTACGATTTCCGGCGACGTACCTATGCGGCATTACTGGAAAAATGTGCGGCACTGGTGAAGCGTTGGGATGACAAATTAGTGGAGTTCAACGCACGCCTGGCCGATGCCGCATTGGCAGCGACCGATGACGAGAAATTTTCCTTCCTTACACAGGCCGAACGCGCGATCTCGACCATCGCCACAATTCCGCTGCCCGCCACACCCGCGCTCTTTCTCGCCGATCTGACGGGAGTGAAAAAGCCGGTTTTTGTCGCCAAACGAAACCAGTTCGACGCAATTCGCAATTCCACCCGTACGTCGGTGTCGCTCTTGAGGGGCGACGTGCGTGCGCTTCTTCCGGTCTCGGACTTCGACATCCAAGAGCTCGAGATCGCGCCCATCGAAGACGAGATGGTTCGCTTTGTCGAGGATGCGGCGGCTTTGGCTGCCGTAATGCTGACCGAGATCGACCGCCGCTTGTCCGTCTCAACGGATCTATTCACGCAGCACGACGCCAGCGCTGAAGCTGTGGAGCGGGTGAAGGCTTTGGAGACAGCGGCACGAACCTTGCTAGGTGAAGATTTCCGGATCATCCCCGAGTTTACGCTGGCTCCGGAGCAAGGGGACGAAGTGGAGAATGCACTCGCGGCAAGCACAAACGGCGACCTGTTCCTGTACCTGACCAATCCGCCGGAGCCAGATCGCGACCCCCTCGACTTTCCGGCCGACACCTGGCTTTACGGTGTGGCACGGGTGCGCGAAAAGATGTTCGCTTGGGAGCAAACTGTGCTCTTTACCGGTGCGCTTGGCCGGCCCGAGCCGAGCCTGGTTCCCATACAACTTCCGCACATACCGGACGATCGCTGGCTGGGACTGGAGTTTCCCCCGGAGCAGAAACTGGATAAGCACCGCTTGCTCTACACGGCTCACTTTGCCGTTCCCTTCAGCAAGGCTGCTCGGCAGTGCGGGCTGCTGATGGACGACTGGACAGAGACGATTCCGGGAACCAGTGTGGATACCGGGATCACGTTCCATCACGACCGTCCAAATTGTGAAGCGCCGCAGGCAATGCTGCTGGTAACGCCTTCGGAGTTCCGTGGCGCTTGGACGTGGGACGACCTCATCGGTGCACTCAACGAAACGCTTGACTTTGCCAAGCGCCGCGCCATTGAACCGAAGCATATCGACAACTCGCCTTATGCACCATTCCTGCCGGCGACCGCCTTGGCCACGCAGGTTCATCAACTGACCATCGCCGTGGAATTGGCGCTAAACAACAAGATCGCAGCGTTGAAGCAGAGCTGATATGGCCACGACCAAATACATCACAGACAACCTTCCCTCGGTGATCCGGGCGAAGTCGAAGCCGGGGATCACTCTTTGGAATCGCCTTGAGGGAAGACCTCGCGCGGACAATTTTGAACGCGCACTTCGCGCAGAGGTCCGTGATCCCCTCTGGATGCTTACTCGGCAGTGGCAAATCGGGGAGTTTCGCGGCGACGACGCCGGTTCACCCATCTTTGCGAAGATTCAACTGCAAACCACCCGTCTCCGGAAGTTTCAGCCGGCCGGCGGGCCGGTTCAGGAATTCAATGACGCGATTCCGCTTGAGACTCAGGTCGAGCGGCTGCCGGTCCCGTTCGTTCAGAAGCAACTGCTAAACGGCACGCCGAGCACGCTGGAAATCTCACTCGATGTCCGTCTGATCATGGGCCGCCAGTGGTTGAAGATGATCTCTCCGATCTCCGCTGCTGCCGTACCCCAGTTCATTGCCGCGTATCCCGTCCATTTGCCGGATCCAGCACTACCCGAAGACTTTGCCATTTGCGCGCATCCTGAGGCCTGGTCCAATTTTCAGGCTGCTTTCACCCGGCTAATGGATGGAGCCAAGCTCTACGAGCATTTGAAGGAGTCCATTGCGAATCGCGCTTCGGATGGAATTCCGGCGCTCGCCGGCCTTGACGCGCAAGTCGATCCTATAGCAGCGCGGTTTGTCACGTGGTTCGAAAAGCTTATCTATCAGCCGGAAACTCCGGATCCGGTTTCTTCATGGATTCCGGACCGCCTCGAGTATCAGTTCTCCACATCCACGCCGCAAAAACAGGATGAGAAGGTGTTCAGCGCGGAAGAGTATTTCCACGGGCATTTGGACTGGTACAACTTCGACGTCGACACAAAGCGAAAGACGCTAGGAGATCCGGATCCAGCGCCAGAAGCGCCGGAATCTACCACCTTGACGACGCTGCCAACGCAGGCCGGATTCAACGGTATGCCGAATACGCGTTGGTGGAAGTTTGAAGACAGCCGCACAAATTTTGGAGACGTCAAACCCGATACAACTGACTTGGCGAAGCTTCTTTTAATCGAGTTTGGTCTTGTTTACGCTAACGACTGGTTCCTGGTTCCTTTCACGGCCCCAGCGGGCAGCGTCGCGAATGTTCGCGGCGTGGCCGTCACTAACGTATTCAATGAACGAAATTGGGTGGAAGCCGCGGGCCGCGGTGATGATGACGATTGGCAGCGATGGGCGATGTTCCTAGTGTCCATCAAGGGGAAGGGACATGAGCCGGCGGATCTGAGCCTACTGATTCCGCCTTCCGCCCAACAGGTGATGGACAGCCGGCCAATGGACGAGGTTCTATTGGCACGCGATGAGATGGCAAACATGGTCTGGGCGGTCGAGCGTGGAATACAACTGCCTTCCGGCGAGCCCAAAAATGGGCGCGAAGCCGCAACAGAAACTCGAACGTTCTATGAACGCGATCTGGAGAGCCGTCTGGGAGCGCCGCCGCAGCCGCTTCCGCCCGCGGAGGGCGCAAAGATCCGTTACCAGGTGATGAGTTCCGTGCCCGAAAACTGGATCCCGACGATTCCCGTTCATGTTGAAGGCAGCAACCGCGAGATACAGTTGCAGCGAGCGGCAATGCTGCGAATTCTGATAGGTGATCCCGATCCGGCGCCGAACGCTGTGCGCCCGCGAACGTTTCTCTTTCGTCAAGGGCTCGATGGCCCGGCACCTGAGAAATACATCCTTCACGAAGAAGAGGTCCCTCGGGCCGGGACGCGAGTAGCGAGAAGCTTTCAGCGAACGCGCTGGCGGGATGGACGAGCCTGGGTTTGGATCGGCGTGCGGAAACGGACGGGCCGAGGCGAAAGTTCGAGCGGTCTGGCCTTCGACCGGATCATCGACATCCCTCCACCCAAATAGCTCAGGGAAGCCTGCGTCGTCAGCGCACAGTCCGGCGGATTGCGGAAAGCACAATGGCGACTCCGATGCAAAGGATGGAGATCGCACCGACGATGATGGCGGTCAGTGTGCCAAGAATCAGAGCCGCCGCGAGTACGGCCATGACAAGAACCGCAATCATGATGCCGAGAACAGCAGATTTCACGCGGCCAACCGGCTCATGGCCGGAACCATGGCGGCCAATATGAATGGTGATCCGCGATGGCCTATCCGACATCTCATCCAATTTTATGTCTAGCCTAGGCTATGAGGTGACGCCGAAGAGACTAGATGGGACTCGTCGTTCGGCTCGACTCAGGCGATTACTGCGGACGGGAGCGAGGCCCAGAGAAAAATTAATCCGAAGGCGATAGGCTTCTGGTACTCAGTGCCGGGAATCCACCAATTTCTTAAGGTGGCGTTTTGTACAACGTTTGTACAATGAAATTGGCATTGTGGCGGTTCTGGCCCTTCTGGCCGTTTTTTGAATCAATAACTTGTTTGTTTTCAATGCGTCGGTCTGGTTCAACTCCCGCCGCCTCCACCAAGTTTGAATCAACAGGTTCCATCCTCCAGCGGGCCGATGAATACAGAATGTAAGTCGCGGTCCATTACAATTGACGCACCGTAAAGGAGGCGGCTGGGCGCTATTTCTCGTCATCGTCGAACGGGCGGCCAGCGGGGCCCTTGCCACGTGCCGCCGGTCAGGGGATTGTCGAGCGGGCAACCCGCGAGTCTTAGCGGCTCGGCAATTGAAACAAGGCGCAATCCGCGGCCGCCGGCACTCTGAGCAAACTCCAGGAACTCGCCCGCTCATTGCCGAAACCGGCCCGCTGCCAGCCGGAATTATCCCGGTCGTGAACGAAGGCTATCCAGGTCTTACGTTTCCAGCTCAAACTGGATCGTGACGTCACGGCGCCTATTTCGACCTGCCCTCGTTCTGTACGCGCTTTTCGCGACCGCCGGCGCCGGCTTGGCTCAAACAGGCGGGACCATCAAAGGCACCGTGTCCCTCGAAGCCACTGGCCAGCCCACACATGGAGCGCGCCTGACCTTGTCGCCATTGGGTAGAACAACTGATTCCACTGACGAAGGCAAGTACGAGTTCCAGAACGTGCCTGCCGGCACATACGAAATCGTGGCCCATAGCACCGGTTTGTCGGATGAACGTCAGAGTGTTCAATTGGCTGCGGCCGAGACGGAAACCGTTGATTTCAAGCTGCGTGTAGCTCCGGTTCATGAGACCGTCACGGTGACGGCAACCGGGCGCGAGGTGGCCAATCTCGACCTTGTGCAGTCCGTTGCGGCGCTTGACCAGACTGAGTTGCCGTTGAAGAGTTCCGCCTCGCTCGGCGAGGTGCTGGAAGGGCAGACCGGCGTTTCCAAGCGTAGCTTCGGCCCTGGAAATTCGAGGCCCGTGATTCGCGGTTTCGACGGGGACCGTGTCTTGATTCTAAGCGACGGCATCAGCAGCGGATCCCTGTCGTACCAATCGGGCGACCACGGCGAGCCGATCGACGTGAACAAACTGGAACGGCTGGAGGTCGTACGCGGCCCGGCGACGCTGCTGTATGGCTCGAGCGCGATCGGGGGCGTGGTCAACGCGATATCGCGGCATGATGTCTTTCACCAGCATGCTCACGATGGTGTCCGTGGGTATATCACCGGTGCCGGCGGCTCGAACAATGGGTTAGGCGGAGGTAGCGCTGGATTTGAATTTGGGATAAAGAACTGGGAATTCTGGGGGTCGGGCGGCGGGCAGCGCACTGGCGACTACAATACGCCGCTCGGAAAAGTGCGGAACTCGCAGACCCGCGTGACTCAAACCAACGGCGGCCTGGGCCACTACGGCGAGCAGGGTTTCGTTAACTTCGATTATGGGTTTACCGACGCCCGCTACGGAATCCCGGTTAATCCCGAGGAAGAGGATCCCGAAGTCGCCGACCTGTTGTTGCGCCGGCATAACTATCGCGTCAACGCCGGAGTCAAGAACGTTGGCCCCTTCGAAAGCGTGTTGGTGCGCCTGAACTACTCCGATTACAACCATCAGGAGATTGCCGGAGGAGAGACGGAGACAAGCTTCTTCAACAAACTCTTCAGTTACCGTACGGTATTCGACCAGAAAAAGCATGGCCGGCTGGGTGGAAGCTTCGGATTCTCGGGACTGTACCGGGACTACAAGACGGTGGGCGAGGAGTCCATCACGCCCCCAACGACGCAGAATAATTTCGCAGTATTCGGGTTGGAGAGTATCGATTTCGAAAAAACGCACGTGCAGTTCGGCGGGCGTGTGGAATACAACGGTTATTCCCCAATGGAATTGCGGAGTCGCTCCTTTACCGGATTCTCCGGATCGGCCGGTCTAAGTCACCGTCTGTGGAAGGATGGGGCGTTCGTGGCCAACTATTCCCATTCGTATCGGGCGCCCTCACTCGAGGAGCTGTACAACAACGGCCCTCATCCCGGCAACCTTACGTTCGAAGTGGGGAATCCCGATCTCAGAAGCGAGAAGAACAACGGCCTCGATCTGTCATTGCGCCACCAGTCGTCCCGCTTACACGGCGAGTTGAATTTCTTCTACTATCGCATTCAACGGTTTATTTACCTGGCGCCCACGGGTAACATCGAGGACGGGCTTATCGAAGCCGACTACTTACAATCGAACAGCCGATTCACCGGCGGCGAGGCGCGGCTGGACTTGGGAGTACACCGGAATCTCTGGATCAACCTTGGCGCCGATTTGGTGAACGCACGTCTCTTCAACGCACACACGTTTCTGCCGCGAATTCCTCCACTGCGGGGCCGGATCGGCGTAGATGGCCGCTACAAGGGACTGAGCGTCAGGCCAGAACTTGTGATGGCATATGCACAGAACAAGATCTTCGAGACTGAGACTCCGACAGCCGGTTACGCCTACGTGAACCTGATCGGATCGTATACCATCGCGCGGTCGCACCACCTGCACATTCTCTCGGCAAACCTGTTCAATGCCGGCGACCGGCTGTATCGCAACCACTTGTCTTTCATAAAGGACTACGCGCCGGAGATCGGCCGCGGTGTCCGGTTCAGCTACACCGTGCAATTTTTCTAACAGCCGCTTCCCGCTGTTCCGTGGTTGCCAGTGAGCCGGCGGCCGCGGTCAATACCGCCGGGACAACCTATCAAAAGACATACTTGAGCCCCAATTGCATTTCGCGGTTGTTCGAAATGGTGCCCCCAATGCGGCCAAGGTCGGCTGCGCCCAATGCGCGAGAGGGCGCGGAAAATTGAGGCGTGTTTAAGAAGTTGAAGGCTTCAAACCGGAATTGAATCCGATGGCCTTCATGGGGGACAAACTCTTTGAAGCAAGCGAAGTCCCAAGTTTTCTGGCCCGGTGCGTCGAATAGAGAGACACCCGCGTTGCCATAGCCCTTCGGCCCAAGATAGATCCCTTCGCCAGCGCACCCATCGCATTTGGAACGAACGAATGCCGATGTATCGAACCAACGATCAATCGTGCGGTTCTCCCAAACGCGGTCAATTTTCCCGCCGGTGGCCACATGCGGCCGCGAGAAAGAGGATGGGCCGGTATTCAGTGAATCGCCATTCTGAGATACGGTCACGGGCAGGCCCGAAGTAAGCTGCACAATTCCGTTAATGGCCCAGCCGCCGAGGATCCACCCCTTTGGACCGCTCGCTCCTCTTAGCCACGGAATTTCCCAGATGTGCGAAAAGACGAACCGGAAGCGCTGGTCGATTTGCGACCGGCCATAGTCGCCCAACCGGTTGCGGGGATCCTGCGAATAGCTGTTGCCGAA
>DASRHX010000279.1:0-2978 GCA_035650295.1 Bryobacteraceae bacterium
CGCGCCGATGAGGTGATCGAATGAGGGCGTGAACGCAGCGGCGGCTGCCCGTGATCCCATCTAGCGACCGGCATTTTGCATGGATTCCCACTTTTGGAATGCGCTTTCCACTGCCAAGAAATAGGCATGTTCACTGTAGTCTGGATGCCTTTTCACCGCGGCGCGGGCCCGGGCAAGGCGGCCACGGCGTGCCGGCCCAACTGCATTTTCCGCGAGAACCTCCGTCAAGGCGTCGCTGAACTCGTGGCAAAGTGCCGAAAAGTCGGTACTGGTCACTATGTCGCTCCGACTTAGCGTGGCTTCCGAAAACACCTGCCCGGCGAGCCGGCCGACGATGTCGGCGGTTGATCGAATTGCATCCGAGCCCCAAGGAACCAGGACCGCCTTCGGGATAATATCCATTTCGCGAAGATCAGTCAGAGGTAATCCGGCGGGGTCGACAGGACGCGCGCTGGGTCGTCAGTATCGTGGCGCCCACCGCGTCGTTCGGCTTGCTCGGCCATGCCCGCATCTCGGCCGCCCCGTCGGCGAATCGGCGCGACCTTCGCCAACCCTCCTTCACCAGCCGCTTGCTTTCCGGGTTCAGCCATGGCCTCCCAATGCCACGGCCGCAACGGTACGCGGTGGTCGGAGAGGAAGGACAAGTCTACTGGCGATGGCCCAACGCAAGACCCATACTATGAGCTTTTGTGCGTAGGGCCCCTTCGGTGCGCTTCAATAGTCTAGAAATCTTTTTCACCGACAACTTCTCACGCGAATATTGCTTTAAAGATCGCAGATCGTTCTTTGTCCACTCCTTGCGAGTGCGCTTCGTCTTCTTTGCCATAATCACACCTTGAGTTTTCGACATTTTATGGTCGGATGTACCGCCACTGGCGGTGGTCATGCACCGTCCAAGTACTGGCGTGCCCTACCTAGCCACTCAACGGCCTCGGAGATGTCTTCGTCGCTGAATCCAGCTACCTTGGCCCGATCAACCCAACCAGTGGCACCGTTCCCCTGATTTATGTCCTGCTTGATGAAGTCGAGGACTGGTGCCACACGGTCCATCTCCAAGGCCTTACCCAATTCGCCTTCTCCTCTGGTTTACATCCGGCGCAAGCGCGATCAATTCCGGCCCTCGGATAGATGGACGCCAGGCTTCACGCTGGCGTTCATCATTCTGGCGCTTCCGTTGAGCGGCAGTCGTCATGAAACCCGTGCGTGATAGGCCACCCACGGACAAAGCCTATAGGAAGCTCACCCGAACACGCAATCGCTGCCGGCTTTTACGCGGAGGCGAGGCGACCATCCGCGCTGAGCAAGGCCGGATGCTTCGCCGCTTCGATTATCGCCCGATGCGCGACTTCCTCACCCCCTCGGCAGAGCGCGTCAATTTCTCGACATTTATGCGCGACAGCGCCGCCGCGAACGCCTGCTCGGCCTCCGAAAGCGCCGGCATCACCACCTGATCGAGCAGCCTCGATCGGTCGATCGGCTTGCTGTCGATGTCGTCTACTGTGCCAGCGGCGCGTGGGATCTCATCCGCGGTGATGCGGCTCTGCTCGCGTGCCTTCATAGCCGCCGCGCGGCCCGCGGGTGCCCTTGAGGATGCCGTGGCGTACCAGCGCCTGCAGTACCGGCTCCAGGTGCCGTGGCGGTAGCCGCTGCCGGGCAGGCGCTCGAAAGCGATTCGTCGAACTGCACGGCTTCCGCCCCGATATCGGCCTGGATGGGTGGCCTCTGGACCCGCAGCACCCAGTGTATCGGATGCGATGAACTCGGTTCAGGCCAAAGACTCGTTAAACCCATCAATTGACCTGGCCGATGGTTTGCCCGCCCGATCACGATCAAGCAACTTGTGATCTGACGGGTAGCCGCGCACATGAATTCAAACTGCGCGCTTGGCCGATGGGCTAACGCCGATAGGTCAGCTCGGCCTTTTGGCTCAGGTCGCCGTTGAATTCGATGACGACGTCACGGCTCGTGCCCTTCCTGCTCGTGCTGACGGCGGACTTTGGCGAGTGGTTCCGCGAAGCCAGCGCGTGTCTCTTGGCTGTCTCTTAGTCACCTCCCCAAGAGACGTGTACACTGCAGAAATATCGATTTTATTGGCGCGCCCGAAGAGATTCGAATTCCTGAACCCCCAGATTCGTAGTCTGTGCCCCGTTCGGCCCGCGTCGATCACTCCATGCTCAAGAGCGCCCAAACTGAGCAATAACATTATCCAGAAAGGACTGGCATTCGTACGCGAACAGAGCGGTAGTGTGATCGTTCCGGGCGCGAGGCGCGCCTCGGGATCCTGCCCCGCCGGCTGCATGGCCGAGGTGGGGCTGCGGTGGTGGCGGCAATGACGCCGCACCCAAACGTAAGGGAGGATCCCGATGGCAAGCCTCACCGATACCCAACTCGTCATTCTGTCCACGGCTTCGCAGCGCGATGATCGCGGAGTTGAACTGCCGGCGAATCTTAAATTCCAGGCCGCCCGCAAGGTTGTCGATAGGCTCATCGGCGCCGGCCTTTTGGAGGAGGTCGGCGCCGCTGGCTCGCTCCCGGTCTGGCGACGCGATGATGAGCGCGGGCCGATGGCGCTTCGCATCACCAAGCAGGGCCTCGAAGCGATCGACGTCGAGGATGAGGCAACAGCCGCTGCCAATGAGACGAGCGTGCACCCGGCTCCCGCTGGCGAAGCCGAAACAGCCGCAGCCGAGGACATTGCTTCCAGGAAGCGGAGTTGCGTTGCGGCACAGAAGCAGGCTCGGAAGAAGCAGGCGCCGGGCAAGGCGAAGACCAAAGCCGGTTCCTGGCGCGAAAACCGGCCGGGTTCGAAGCAAGCTCGTGTCGTCGCAATGCTAGGCCGAGCGGAGGGGGCAACCATTGCGGCCATCATGCGTGCCACCGATTGGCAGCAGCACTCGGTCCGCGGCTTTTTCGCCGGGGTGGTGCGCAAGAAGCTCGGCCTTGATCTGCGCTCGGAGAAACTCGGTGGCGGTGAGCGG
>DASRHX010000280.1:0-4039 GCA_035650295.1 Bryobacteraceae bacterium
CAGCACGACATGACTCCCTGGACCAGGCAGCTTCCAATCCCAACCTTTAGCGCTCTCGCGCTACTCTTCCTCTTTGGCATTGCCTGGACTACGCACTTGTTGCTTGCCCAGTCGACGAGCAGCTCAAGTGCTCCGGAAGCCACGCCGTTCGCCGCAAACTTCGATAAATCGATCAAGCCGTTCCTCCAACAGAATTGCGTAAAATGCCACAACGCCGACAATCCCACGGCAGGCATCCGTGTCGATCATCTTGACGCTTCGCTCGACGATCGCCACATCCGCATCTGGGAGGGCATCCGTGGCCGCGTGAAAAATGGCACCATGCCACCAAAGGGTTTGCCGCAGCCTTCCAACGCCGAACGCGAGCGCACGGTGGCGTGGATCGCGCAAGCACTCGAGGTGGCGCGATTACGTCCCTCGCCGAAGAATGGCATCGTGCGGCGCCTCACCGTCGCTCAGTATCGCAACACGCTCCGCGAACTGTTGCTGCTGGAAGACGACCTCACCGAAACGTTACCCCCGGATGCCATTTCCAGTGACGGTTTCGTGAACAACAAGGAGACATTGCAACTGTCGCCGTTGTTGATTGAGGCCTACCTTGAAATCGCCGAAGATGCTCTCAATCGTTCCATCGTCGATCCGAAGTCAAAGCCCAGTATCCAGAACTTTCGCATGGATCTCGGTGCGCGTATTAATCCGAATCCGGTCCCCGAAGAACTGATCTTAGGCGCCAACAGCGAGTTGCTCAAGAACCCGGATTTCCTGGTTACACAACTTACGCCCGCCAAGCCCTTCGCCTTCGATCCCTTCGTGATGAGGACGAAGTATCGTTTCATCGAGGGCTATGCCGGCAATGACACCGTCCGGGGGTGGCGCGAATACGACAGCATCTACCACGCGGTGTTTGCCTGCATGCGCGGCAGCCGCGGCTATCCCAAGGGCCACGCGTACGACACGGTCCCGCAGGGTCTGCTGTTGCGGCCCGCGATTCCCAACGACGAGTTGTTCGACGCGGACGGCACCTACGGGCCCAAGGCCAATTTCAAAATTTCGCTGCGGGACCTGCCCGACAACGGGCGCTTTCGCGTCGCGGTCACCGCGGCGAAGTATGACGACGGCCTGTTGCTCGATGAAGGCGATGCGGCAAAACCGTCCGAGGCCGCCGGCAGCATTGTCGTCCGCGATGCCAAATCGAGCGTGACCATTGCCAAGCCCGGCATCTACCAGGTGGACGTTCACACGACCCCTCGCTATGAACCGCGCATCGCCCCGGACATATCGAAGCTAAGTGAAGCGTTGGGCGGCGCCTGGTCGTTCGATGGAAGGCCTGAAGTGAAGCTGGAAAGCGGCGCGCACTTCATCGACTCTCCATTCGGCAGGGCCGTATCGTTCAGCGGCGATGAGGACGCGGCCGTCATCACGCGTACCGGCGCCCTAAACGTGGGCGACGGCGAATTCACCGTCGCGGCATGGATTCGCCCGGAATCCACGCGCAGGGCGGGACTGATTGCCATGGGCTCTCCGGATTGGATTCACGGCTGGTTGCTTGAAATGCCCGACGACCGCGGCATCTTGCGGCTGGAGACAGCGGGTCCCGACAATCAGACCAACGGCGCGGTAGCCACCCGCCCGGGCGTGCTTCGCGCAGGCATCTGGCAGCACTTGGCCGCCGTCGTGAAGCGTGGCCGAAACAAGACTCGCCTCTACGTCAACGGCTACCCCGTGGCCGAAGGAACGATTAACCGCGCCAATCTCGACAATCCCAAGCTCGACCTTCGCCTGGGCAATCTCCCGGGCGGCCGGGGACTTCGAGGAGCTTTGGATGAGGTGCGCCTATATCGTCGGGCTCTCAGCGAAGCCGAACTTCAGGCACTGATCGAACCGGGTCGCGAGTTGGCGAAGCCGCCGAAAGAAAGGCCCCCCGATGCCGTATTCACGCTGGGAGATCGGCAGTTCTCAGGCGCCGTGAACCAGCCCGCGTTTCTGGCAGTCCGGCTTGCTGCCGGAACCTTTTCCATGCAAGCCGAGCTCACCAACCACAACCTTAGCGGCACTCACACGCTCGACCGCATCGTGCTCACGCCGCTCAACGCGAGCGAAACGATCGCCGGCCGTTTTCGAACCTTCGAACGGCGCGCTCCCCGAGTCGGCGTGCACCTCGGTCTGCGTCGCGATTGCGGCAGCACGCTCTTCCCCGTCGCCCCGCCGCAGGCTGTATCAAGCACCAGGCCAACCCGCTTCGTCTTTGAGGGCGCGATTCGCAACTTTCCCAGTCCCGACGTCGAAAAGGATAACGTCAACTACCTCGCCGGCATTCGCGAGATAGGCGTTCGTAGCGAATACACCGACGGCCGGGACATTCCGCGCTTGCTCATCCGTTCGATCGAATTCGAAGGGCCATTCTATGAACAGTGGCCACCTCCATCTCACCGCAACATCTTTATCGAGTCGGAGCGAAAGGGTGATTTGCCCGCTTATGCCCGTCAGGTCATTCGGCGGTTCGCCACTCGGGCGTACCGCCGTCCGATCACTGCCGCGGAAGAGTCCTCCCTCATGGCGGTCTTCCAGAAATCGTTCGCGGCCGGTGGCCATTTCCAGCAAAGCGTGAAGGATGCCCTCCAGGTAGTATTGACCTCGCCGCAGTTCCTTTTCCTCGTCGAAACAAGCGCCACACCCAAACCCGAGCCGCTCGACGCCTACGAGCTTGCATCCAAGCTGTCGTATTTCTTGTGGAATGGGCCGCCGGACCGGACGACACTACGGCTGGCGGCAAACGGCATGCTCCCCAAGCAACTGGATGGCGAGGTGGATCGTATGATCGCCGATCCGCGTTTCCACCGCTTCATCCAGGAATTCACTTCGCAGTGGCTGAGTCTAGACAAGTTCAAGGTTCTTGAACCTGACCGCAAGCAGTTCCCCAATCTTACTCGCGACATGCGGGCTCAACTCGGCCAGGAGCCGGTTCGCTTTGTCGAGCACCTGATCCGGAACAATCTGCCGGTGCGTAATTTGATCGATTCCGATTTTCTTATCGCCAACGAAGTCATCGCCAACTATTACGGGCTGGCTAACAAGACCGAAAGCGGGTTGCAATTTGTTCCCATTCGCCACGGCCGCGGCGAACTCGGCGGAGTGCTCACGCAGGCTTCCATCCTGGCCGGGCTTTCCGATGGCCGCGAGTCGAATCCGGTGAAACGCGGCGCATGGCTTGCCCGGCGGATCATCGCCGAACCACCCGCCGATCCGCCGCCGAATGTGCCCGCACTACAAGAAGACAACGCACATCTGACCCTTCGCGAGCGTCTGGAGCAGCACCGGAATCATTCCGGCTGCCAGCAGTGCCACACGAAGATCGATCCCTGGGGCGTCGCACTCGAGGAATTCGATGCCGGTGGCCGCCTCAAGCCGCAGCCGGTGGACGCGCGCTCGAAATTGCCCGACCAGACCGAGGTCAGCGGCGCCAACGATCTGAAGCGCTATCTCAGTGAGGACCGAATCGACCAGGTTGCCTTTAGCGTCCTCAAACATCTCGCCACCTATGCTAACGGCCGCAGCCTGACATACAATGAACTCAACTACTTGAAGCAGGACGGGCTAAAATTGAAGGCGAACGGTTACCGGCTGAAGGACATGGTCCGGTTTGTCGTAAACAGCAAATTGTTCGTGGAGAAGTAGCCAGTCACTCGAGCGGAGACCACCGATGAGCACCTTCCGTAAAATCGATCGCAGGGCTTTCCTGAAGGGCGCGGGAGGAGCAACGCTGGCCTTGCCCGTGCTCGACGCGATGGGCGCCGAAGTCACCACACAATTGCCGCGCCGCTTCTGTGCTCTGTACACCGCCAACGGCATGTCCCTTCCGAGGACCGAACATGGGCTCGCCGAGTGGAGTTGGTTCCCAGCCAACACGGAGAACGGCGAGTTCGTTTTCGGCAAGTCCACCGAACCGCTAAACCCGTTCCGTAAACAGCTCAGCTTTATGGGCGGACTTCACCATCCGAGCGGTCCAAAGGCCGATCCACATACATGCTCGGATATGTGG
>DASRHX010000281.1:0-2352 GCA_035650295.1 Bryobacteraceae bacterium
GCCGAAGGCGATCTTCGTGACTGATCACTTCCATCGGCAATCAGCCCGCTTTCTTCTGCCGCGCGCTCGACCGTGCTCCTTTCTTCGGGGATCGATGCTGAGCAGCGGCCCGCCGTTCGGCCTTGTCCTCGTCGCCTCCACGCTCCGCCTGCACACTGCGGCGTAGCGCATCCATCAGGTTAATAACCTTCGACGGTGCACGCTCTCTTGGCGCTTCGATCTTCTCGCCAGATTGTTTCTTCTTCAGCAGCTCTCGCAGTGCATCTTCGTATTGGTCCTCAAACTTTTGAGGGTTGAAATGGCCCGCTTTGGTCTCAACGATGTGAGCGGCCAATTCGAGCATGTCCTTTGGAATTTTTTCGTCCGCAATATCGTCGAAATATTCGTCCTCTTTGCGGACTTCATACGGGTATCGGAGCGTCACACCAAGAAGCCCCTTGCCGCGTGGTTCGAGCGCGATGACATGCTCACGAGAGGTGAAGACCACTCTCCCGAGCGCCACCATGCCCTCTTTGCGGATCGCCTCGCGCATCACCGCGAATGCCTGTTGCTTAACCTCACCATCCGGCACAGGTAGTAAGGATTGTTTAGATATAGCTCGTCGATTTCTTTCTTCGGCACGAACTCATCGATCTCGATCGTGCGCTTACTCTCGATGGCGATCGCCTCAAGTTCTTCGGGATCAATCTCGATGTACTGGCCCTTGCCGACTTCGTAGCCCTTGATGATCTCCGACGACTCCACCTCGTCGCCGGTCTCGGCATCGACCTTGCGGTACTTGATTCGATTGCCCGTCTTCTTGTTGATCTGATGAAAGCTGATCTTCTCTCGTCTCACTGCTCGCCGGATATAGGGCGACCAGACACGATACGAGTGAGGAATTTGCCCGAGCTTTGGAGGCGGCGCTCAATACGAGGAGATCTGAGGGTTAGCTGGCGTCCGTTCCGATGCAATCTCAAGGTGACCAGCCTGGCCCGGGACGGGGCGGCGTGCGGTTCCGGAGCCGGAACCTTTCGAACTGCGGCTTGGTGTCAGTGGTGCGAAGGTCTTTACATTATCGACGCAATCGTCTTGAAGGTGCCCGGACTTCGCGACCACAAATATCGACATCGAGTAAGGGATCGTATGCGACGATTTCTCGCCGCTAAATCGAACTGCGCCGAAGGGTCGGCGTCTGCGCTTTTGGCCCTTCTCTTGGTGACCTCCTCGCCGGGAACCGGATCATCCGATGGGTTAGACCCGGGGGCATCTGTCATTGCGCCGGCCGATCATTCAAGCTGCAGTTCCCCCACAGTCATAGTATCTCACCAAACCTCATCAACATCGGAACCGGCCTGCGAAATTCCACAGAGAACGCCGGCGGAAATTTCATCGGCGCGTGCCTACGTGGTCGACACTGCGACGCCGGGCTACACGATGACGCTGCAAGGTCCAGAGCTCGCGGTGGCACGTTTGCATCCCGAGTTCGTCGTTCGACTGGCAAACGCAGTTCGAGAGGCGCGCAACGCGGGGCTCGCGTTTGCGGGAATCTTCTCAGCCTACCGGGCGCCCGCATTCGGAGTCGGCGGTTTCCGCGACAAGTTCAACTCGATGCACACTTATGGGCTCGCGGTTGACGTCTACGGCATTGGGAGGCCTGGCTCTAACGAGGCGCAGCTCTGGCACGAGATCGCCGCCCGGAACGGGGTGGTCTGTCCGTATGGTCCGCAGCACCGAGCCGAGTGGAACCATTGCCAACCGACGAGCGTCAAGATCGTTGTGGCGGACAATCCTTTGCGAGAGACCGTAACGGCCGATGGCCCTTCAGATCTTGGAACTATGTTTGAAGCGGGCAACCACATAATCGAGAGCATGGCGAGCGCCGCTGAGGCGGTTTTCACGTCCGAACCCATCAGCGTACGATTGTTGGAAGCCGCTGCCAATGGAACTAGGGAAAGTGCGATGCAGGCGAAACGAACTTCGCGCGCCTCGACAAATCGCGCCGCCGTTAGATCGGTACGACGCGTGAAGCTCGGCGCACGGGTGGGCGCTCGCCGGACTCCCATCGCAGTCGAGGCGGGAAGCGCCAACAGCCGAGGGTAGGCGACTTCGCGCTGCCGGTGCTTACGAGCGCTCGAGCAACGCCGCTATGGCTTTGGCCTGATTGCGCGCGTAGACCGGCAGTCCGCCGCTGATCGAGTTGCCGCTGTTGAACGAGCTCTTGCCGGCCAGCACCTGCGCCGGCACCAGGTTCCGCAGCACCGGCACGTTCGCGTATTCCTTTTTCTTGGTCAGGATCGCCGACTCGATCGCGAGCGCCATGAAAACGGTGACGACCGTCCGGTTGGCGTCGCCCGGAGGCGTTGGAACACG